>JAMBLL010000228.1 GCA_023336765.1 Actinomycetes bacterium
CCGTCGAGTCAGCGATCTGGGCTTCCGCTGCCGCCGCACTGTTCTGTAGTCTCGACCCTGAAATGGATACGAGACTCTCTCGGTCTGTGGTCAACGAAATGGTGGCGTCGCGATGAATCCACGTACTCCCGGGAAGGCCTGGGGCTTGCGGCGATTGTCCGACGACTCCGGTCGGTTCATGATGCTCGCTGTTGATCAGCGTCCCCCCATCAAACAGTTGGTGGCGAAAGCCCGTGGCGAGAGAGACTCTCGCCACGGCGACGTCGCTGCGGTCAAGCGGTTGCTCGTGGAGGAACTATCCCCGTACGCATCCGCCGTGCTGCTCGACCCACACCACGCGTATCCGGCGGCGATTGACGTTGTGTCGCCGCGCAGCGGTGTGTTACTCACCCTTGAGGACTCGATATTCGAGGAGACGCAACGAGGTCGTCTTTCGGGCAGCATCGACGATTGGAGCGTCGACAAGATCCGCCGTATCGGTGGTGACGCTGTCAAGGTCCTTGCCTGGTATCGCCCGGACGCAGACCCGGGGGTCTCTGAGCGCCAGAAGGAATTCGTAGCATCCATCGGTGAGCAGTGTCGCCGCTACGACATCCCGTTCCTGTTCGAACTCCTCGTGTACCCGTTCCCTCGTGACGATGGCCACACCACTGACTACATCGAGCATGCCTCCAAGCACGCCGACCATGTGATCGAGAGCGTGGAGACGTTCACTGATCCGCGATATGGCGTTGATGTGTTCAAGCTGGAGAGCCCGATACCTGCCGCCCTGGTCCCTGACCCGCTCGACGGTGCACCAGCCGAGGTAGCACGAACATCGGAGTTGTTCAATGCGTTGGGAACGGCGTCGTCCGTCCCCTGGGTCATGCTTTCGGCCGGAGCAACCAAGGAGGCGTTCACGCGGATCCTCGAGTACGCCTACAGAGCGGGGGCAAGCGGGTTCCTCGCGGGCCGTGCCATCTGGTGGGATGAACTCCAGGCGTTCCCGGATGTTCCAGAGTGTCGTCGAGCGTTGGCAGACACCTCAGTGGCGTACATGGAGACCATACGAACGCTCACCGCCGACCTGGCCCAGCCGTACTCCGGGTTCCCAGCCAGCGACTCTCTCGGGCAGGGTCTCGATAGTGACTTCCGGAGTACCTACCGGAGCATTCTCCCATGAGGCTCGCGGTCGTCGCGATCGCCCGCCCGACCTTCGACGTTGCCTTCGCTGCCGACACAGCACGGATCGCCGTGGAGAATCTCAAGTCTGCGGGGATCACCGTCGTGGGGAACGCTGAGTTGTGTATGGACGAAGGATCGGTGGAAGCTGCACTCGCTCTCATCGATAAAGATGAGATCGATGCACTTGTGGTGCTCCAAGCAAGCTTTGCGGATTCCTCGCTTGCTGTTGCCGCCACGCGGTTGACCGGGGCACGTGTGGTGTTGTGGGCGTTTCCCGAGGACCGAACCGGGGGGAGGCTCAGGCTCAACTCTTTCTGTGGCATCAACCTTGCTGGCTACACCCTCACCCGTATGGGGAGAAGGTACCGATGGGTGCATCTCGCTCCTGATGACCCCGACGCTCCCGGGGCGGTGTCACAAGCAGCGGTCGCCGGTCCGGTGAAGTTCCTGGACGCAGCGCTCCCAAACCTCGACGACATTCCTGACGATCTTGTGGCCCAAGCACGAACCGTTGTCGAGCGCCTCGGTGGGACGGTTATCGGGCGGGTCGGTGGCACACCAGACGGGTTCGAACCATGCGTATACGAACCAGGCCCACTTCGGGCGGCTCTCGGTGTACGTGTCGAGGAGGTTCCGCTTCCAGAGCTGTTCTCGAGATCGGACGCAGCATCGCAGAGTGACATACAAGACGTGCGGATACGTGCCGACGTGTTCCTCACCGGGATGGACGATGTCGACCAGGGAGAACTCGAACGATCGCTCGCGCTCAACGTGGGCCTGGCCAGCCTGATCGAAGATCGTGGCTGGGACGGCGTTGCCACAAGGTGTTGGCCAGAGACGTTCACCGAGTTCGGGGGAGCCGCCTGTACTCCAATGGCGATGCTCGCCGCCGATGGTACCCCGGGATCGTGTGAGGCGGACGTGTACGGGAACATCACCGGCCTGGTGCTCCAGTGGCTCGCAGGCTCAGCATCGTTCGTTGCCGACCTTGTACACCTCGATCCGATCTCGAACACAGGTGTGTTCTGGCACTGCGGGCTTGCGCCATTCGAGTTGGCAGACGACGAAGCTGTCCCGGTCGCGACCATTCACTCCAACCGTGCCATGCCGCTGCTGAGCGAATTCCCACTCAAGCCCGGCCGTGTGACACTCGCCAGGTTCAGCCAGTCCCGCGGTGTTCATCGCCTCGTCATTGGCACCGCCGAGATGCTGCGTGCGCCCCTGGCGTTCAGTGGGACCGCAGGGGTTGCCCGATTCGACTCAGCCGTGAACGATATCGAGGACACGATCCTGGGCGAAGGCCTCGAACACCACTACGGCCTTGTATATGGCGACGTATCTGGAGAGCTGAGAGCCGTTGCA
>JAMBLL010000229.1 GCA_023336765.1 Actinomycetes bacterium
ACATGGGGCTGGATCCACCTCATCCTTGGGATCGTGATGCTGTTCGCCGGGTTCGCCCTGTTCACTGCACAGGTATGGGCACGTACCGTCGGCGTGATCGTTGCTGTGCTGTGGGCCTTTGCTGCGTTTGCATGGCTCCCATGGCACCCGGTGTGGGCGATACTGTTCATCGTCGTCTCGTTCTCTGTGATCTGGTCACTGACCGTTCACGGTCGGGACATCACGAGAGCCTGATGCTAACGAAGCCGACGATCGGGCCGGGGTTGGAATGACAGGGATTCGTAGGAGCTGAACATGAGAACGTTACAAGAATTCGCCACCCCAGCCGAGAGGAAGGCGCGAGGAGAAGCGTTACGTAAGAGCGTGCCGAGAAAGAGCCAGGCACAGTGGTCGCCGCCCGACGATCGTGCTGATCCCGTAACCCTTATCACCGAGCAGGACGACGGTCGGCTCCAGTGGCTCGTTCCGATCCGCCACTATCGGATGGCAGAATCAGCATTCGCTTTCTATCGGGGCGCCGCAAAGGTGATGGCGGCGGACCTGTCTGGTACGCCGAGAACCGGGTTGTTCGCCCAACTCGGTGGCGATGCCCACCTGTCGAATTTCGGGTCATTCGCTTCGCCGGAGCGGAGCCAGGTATTCGACTTCAACGACTTCGATGAGACCCTTCCCGGGCCATGGGAATGGGACCTGAAGCGTCTCGTGGCGAGCTTCGTTATCGCGGGCAGGGAGAGCGGCATCGACAGCGAAGATACCGCCAAGATGGCGAAGAAAGCAGCTCAAGGGTACCAACAGGCAATGGCCGGGTTCGCTTCGTCAACCTCACTTGATGTCTGGTATGCGCACATCACGCTGCAACAGATCACGGATGCACTGCCGAAGAAGAAGGAGCGCAAGGCCGCCACGAAGTCAAGCACGAAGGCTCGCTCGAAGGGCAACCTCCACGCGTTGAAAAAGCTCACGGAGAAGGTGGATGGTCAACTCCGGATCAAGAGTGACCCGCCTTTGCTGATCCCGCTGAGAGACCTGCCAGCAAGCGAGCGCCCTGACGATCTGCAAGGGAGCGTTGAGGAGAGTCTGATCCGTTACCGTGAGAGCATTGACGACGATATGAAGCTCCTCCTCGATCGATACCGCATCGTCGACATCGCGTTGAAGGTGGTCGGTGTCGGGAGCGTCGGAACACGGTGCATGATCGTGTTGTTCGAGGGGAACGACGAAGCGGATCCACTCTTCCTCCAGATCAAGGAGGCTTCAGACTCGGTGCTCGAGGATTACCTCCCCAAGAGCGTGTACTCCCAGCACGGGCAGCGGGTCGTGGAAGGGCAGCACATGATGCAAACGACCTCTGACATCTTCCTGGGATGGACGGGAGCCGTTGGCGGGCACCAGTACTACTGGCGCCAACTGTACGACATGAAGGGATCGGCGGATGTTTCGAAGATGACCGCAAAGCAACTGCGCAGCTATGCCTCACTGTGCGGCTGGACGCTCGCGCACGCGCACTCGCGCTCTGGTGACCCGATCGAGATCTCTGGATACATTGGTTCTGGAACCGTGTTTTCCGATGCGTTCGCCACGTTCGCCTCTGCATATGCCGATCAGAACGAGAACGATTACAAGGAGTTCAAAGAAGCGATCAAGAGCGGACGGATCTCAGCAACAGAAGGGTGAGACGTTCAATAGTCCGACGATCGAGGACCGGCAGGGGAAGCGCACTTCCCCCAGAGTGCTCATCGGCGTTACCTTTGACACTTGGAGTGACGGTCCATGGAGGAACAGCACATGGGTGAATCGGATAACAATGATGGAGGCACGGACGACTCTCCGGTGAGCCTTACTGCCGCAGAGCAGCGCAATGCGAGTCCTGAGCGGATGCTGTTCTTCAGTGATGGTGTCTTTGCGATCATCATCACGATCCTGGTGCTCGACCTCAAGGTTCCGGAGCTGGATTCCGGCGTGGCGCTGAGCGACTCGTTGACTGACATGCGGCCAAGCTTCATCGCGTTCGTACTCAGCTTCCTACTCGTTGGCATGTATTGGGTCGAGCACAGGGGAATGTTCACGCAGATCAGGTACGTCGACGCCAACGTGCTCTGGCTCAACCTCGTATTCCTTCTCCCGTTGTCGATGGTGCCGTTCGCCGCTTCTGCACTTGGCAAGTACGAGAGCAACCCGACCGCCCTCCACCTGTACGGAGCGGTCCTTATGGCAGCAACGTTGATGCGTCTTATACTCGTCTCCTACCTGCAACGTCATCCGGGGCTGTCGTGGGTTTCGTCGACCAAGCAGGCGAATCGGTTGATGACCGTCGTGGGTATCGCACCGATGGTGGTCTATGGCGCAGCGATGCTCGTTGCGTCATGGCAACCGTGGCTCAGCGTTGCATTGTACCTCTCGATGCCGCTGTTGTATTTCGGTGCCATAGCGTTCTTGAAGACCGATCCGAGAACGCGGGTAGACGCTGAGGACCTGGCGTAGGTGAAGTTGTCGACGAGATTGGCCCAAGGCTGCTTGCTGCCGAAGAGACGCGCTGGTACGTCGGGGTCGGCTCGTCGGCACGGAGAGTTCGAACCAGAAACTGCAAGGAGCACACGATGTTGACGATGCCAGGTGGACCACCCGCGTACCATGTATTGGCGAAACCGACGGGCCCGATCTGCAACTTGGATTGTGAATACTGCTTCTTTCTCTCCAAGGAGATGCTCTATCCAGGCGACCGGTTCAGAATGGCCGATGAGCTGTTGGAGACCTACATCGT
>JAMBLL010000230.1 GCA_023336765.1 Actinomycetes bacterium
CCACAGCACCGAACAGGCTCTCCATGGAGTGGTCCTTCCCTTCGATCCTGTCGCGAACAACAGGGCCGAGCCCACTCCCGTAGACCGCGCACAAGGGCTGCCTGCGACCAGAAGCGACAGGAACCCTCACGGACATGGCATCAATCGGGGGTTCGACGATGTCACGGACGGTCTGGGAGTCGACGAACGGCATGTCCACCGCTAGGAGGAACACGTCTCGCCCGGCTGCACTCCGGTATGCCGTATCAAGGCCACCGAGAGGTCCGAGACCTGAAACGAGGTCGGGCATGATGCGGATCCCGAACGGTGCAGCGTCACCTCCGGAGATCACAACAGAGGTGAACACATCCGAGAGCACAGCACATGCACGTACGAGGAGCGTCGACCCATTGAACTCGATAGATGCCTTGTCTCGTCCCATTCTCCGGGAAGCACCTCCGACAAGAACAACCCCCAACGTGTCTTCGATCAGGGCTTTGGCGTCCATACCCGCAATATATGGCGGCTACGGACGCCAAAGCCCTGAGAACAGGTACCTTGCGGGGGGTCGCTACCGTTGTGGTTATGCGCACAGACCTAGAAATCGCCAGAGCAGTAACCCTTCGACCGATCACCGACGTAGCAGAGGACATGGGAATCCCTCCCGAGTTCATCGAGCCTCGCGGTGACGGGATAGCGAAGATCAAGCTCGCAGCGATCGACGAGATGGGCCCACCGCGGGCCAAGTACATACTCGTGACCGCAGTCAACCCCACACCGTTTGGCGAAGGCAAGACAACCATTTCCGTCGGACTGGCGCAAGGGTTCAAACTTCTCGACAAACAGGCTGTGCTCACACTGCGCCAGCCGTCACTCGGTCCAACATTCGGAATCAAGGGTGGTGCTGCTGGTGGTGGCTACTCCCAGGTTGTACCGATGGAGGAGATGAACCTCCACCTCACAGGTGACTTCCATGCCGTCACCGTTGCCAACAACCTGCTCTCAGCCCTTATCGACAGCCATATCTACCAGGGCAATCAACTGTCGATCAATGTCAAGCGCGTCACGTGGCGCAGGGTGATGGACGTCAACGACCGTGCACTCCGCCACATCGTGATCGGTCTTGGTTCCACTCTTGATGGGATACCCAGAGAGGGTGGATTCGACATAACCGCAGCATCAGAACTGATGGCGATCCTCGGGCTTGCAACAAGCCTTCAAGATCTGCGAGAGCGTCTCGGCCGAATCGTCGTCGGCTACAACCGCCACAAGGATCCTGTCACGGCCGAAGAGATCGGCGGGGCAGGAGCGATGGCGGTGCTTCTCAAGGACGCTCTCAATCCAAACCTCATGCAGACGCTCGAGGGCACACCGGCACTGGTACACACTGGCCCGTTCGCGAACATCGCACACGGCAACGCGTCGATCGTTGCTGACCAGATCGGTATCCGGTCTGGCGACTACCTCATCACTGAGGCAGGATTCGGCTCAGACGTGGGTGCTGAAAAGTTCTTCAACCTGAAGTGCCAGGCATCGGGCATGTCCCCCGACGTTGCAGTGATCGTCGCAACGGTGCGCGCTCTCAAGCTCAACTCCGGCAAGTTCGTGGTAAAGGCAGGAAAGCCGCTACCAGAAGAGATGATCGCCGAGAACACGGACGACGTGTTGGCGGGCGCCGCCAACCTGCGCAAACACATCGCCAACATGCGCCAGCACGGCGTTGTGCCGGTGGTCGCTGTCAACAGCTTCCCCACGGACCATCCCTCAGAACTCGCGGCGATCGGACAGATCGCAGAGGAGGAGGGCGTTGAGTGGGCCATTGCTGAGCCGTTCTCACGTGGAGCGGAAGGAATGGTTGCGCTCGCTGAAGCCGTCAGCACAGCAGCCGAAGAGGGTTCGAACTTCGTGCCGCTCTATTCGTTGGACATGAGCCTGACCGACAAGATCGACATCATCGCCAAGAAGGTCTACGGAGCAGATGGCGTCGAGTATGACATCAAGGCGCAGCGCCAGCTTGCAAGCTATGAATCACACGGATACGGCGGCCTTCCGATCTGTATGGCAAAGACCCAGTACTCGTTCAGCCACAACCCCGCGCTTCTCGGCGCACCTACCGGATGGGTACTCCCCGTGCGAGAGGTGCAGCTGGCTGCAGGTGCGGGGTTCATCCTGCCACTCACCGGATCGATAAACCGGATGCCTGGCCTGGGACTCCATCCTGCTGCTCATAACATCGATATCGACGAGGACGGCAACGTCGTCGGCCTGAGCTGACCCGAACTCGCTCCCAGCAGGATTCTTACGGCGTTCGTTCAGCAGAATCGCTCTGGGCGTTCATATCTTCCGCGACTTCATCGCGGCCGACAACTCCTTTGTAGATGGGTCGATGACCCACTGGGTGAAGTGCGCCCAGCGTTGCCGCGTTCACACCTGTGGTAGCGGGACCTTCTTCCCCTGATGTTGGATGGCTGACGGCCGTCGGACCGCTATGTATCGATTCGATATATACTGTGATGTATCGAAACGATATAGACGGAGCTTCTCATGCTCGACTTCGCAATCCTTGGACTTGTCATGGAGCGTGCCCGCCACGGGTACGAACTCAAGCGCGCCCTGGGAGAACTCGGTTTCTGGAAGGTGTCCTTTGGCTCCCTCTACCCCGCCCTGCGTCGCCTCGAAAAGCGTGGAGCCATAGAGGCGACTGGGGGCACCGGTCGCCGCAAGGCTTATCGCATCACCGACAGTGGCCGCGATATCTTCGCCACGCTGATGTCCACCGATCCAGACGCATCCGAGACGGAGCGCGCCTTCCAGATCAGACTCGCCTTCCTCGGCCACCTTCCGACGGACCGCAGAGTGCAGGTCCTCGAAGGACGCAGGGCAAAACTCTCAACACATCTCAGGTCGGCACGTGAAATTTTCATCGATGCCAGGTCGAATACAGAGAACCAGGACCGCTATCGGCTTGCCCTCATGGAGCACGCCATGGCAACGACAGAATCTGACATCGCGTGGATCGATGGCCTTGTTGCCACCGAACGACGCGTTGCCTCAGCGAACTAGAAACAGGAGGACGTATGTCCAAGGTACGTGTAGCGATCGCAGGACTCGGCAACTGCGCAAACTCGCTCATTCAAGGTGTCGAGTACTACAAGGACGCGGACGCGGACCTTAAGGTCCCCGGCCTCATGCACATCGACCTCGGTGGCTACCACGTCGGGGATGTCGAGTTCGTTGCTGTGTTCGATGTCGATGCGACCAAGGTCGGCCAGGACATCTCCAAGGGCATGTGGGGCGGCCAGAACAACACGATCGAGTTCTGCGAAGTAGACAACTTCGATGTTGAGGTCCTCCGCGGGCCGACGTTCGATGGACTCGGCAAGTACTACGTCGACCAGGTCGAGGAGTCACCAGCGGAACCGGTCGATATTGTTCAGGCGCTCAAGGACTCTGGCGCTGATGTACTCGTGTCGTACCTCCCTGTCGGGTCAGAAGACGCGACACGGTTCTACGCCCAGGCCGCACTCGATGCAGGCGTTGCATTCGTCAATGCGATTCCCGTATTCATCGCTTCAGAGCCTGAGTGGGCCCAGAAGTTCGTCGATGCAGGACTGCCGATCATCGGTGATGACATCAAGTCCCAGGTGGGAGCGACGATCGTACATCGACAACTCGCCAGACTGTTCGAGGACCGTGGAGTCAAGATCGACAACACGTACCAACTGAACTTCGGCGGCAACATGGACTTCATGAACATGCTCGAGCGTGAACGCCTGATGTCCAAGAAGATCTCCAAAACCCAATCGGTGACAAGCCAGATCGACAACAAGATCAACTCAGAAAGCGTCCACATCGGCCCTTCAGACCACGTGCCATGGCTCACAGACCGCAAGTGGGCGTATATTCGCCTTGAGGGCACGTCCTTCGGCGATGTTCCCCTCAGCGTGGAGTTGAAGCTCGAAGTGTGGGACTCACCGAACTCGGCTGGCGTGATCATCGACGCGGTCCGCTGCGCAAAGATCGCCATGGACCGCGGCATGTCAGGGCCGTTGCTCGCTCCTTCGTCGTACTTCATGAAGTCGCCTTCGGTGCAGTACCACGACAGCGTCGCACACGACAACGTCGAGGCCTTCATTGCTGGCAACGACAACACCATCGAGGACCTCGCCACCTTCCTCGCAGGCTAACCATCAGGGCTTTGGTGTAGACCAGGTGCGTATATGCGCCCGGTTGACGCCAAAGCCCTGATGCGCGGTGCGGCGCAGAACAGACCTGTGTACATTTCGTATACAGTGTGATACCTTGGTGCCATGAGCATCCCCGTAACAGCGAGACTCGATGAGTCTGTCGTTGAGGCGCTTGACCAAGCGGTCAACGCTGGCCTTGCCCCAACCAGGGGAGCTGCGGTGGCTCGCGCCGTTAGCGACTGGCTCAGCCTCCACGGCGAACAGGCGATCACGGAGTCGTATCGGTGTAGATACGAAGAGTCCGACCCAGACCAGGAGGCGCTCATCGGCGACCTGGCTGCATTCTCGATAGCTGCATGCCTCGCCGGCACCGAGCTTTGATCTCAAGAGGAGACGTCTGGGATGCCGACATTCCCGGTGTGGGCAAGCATCCCATCGTGGTGATCACGAGGGACACAGCACTTCCTTTGGTGACCTCAGTGGTGTGTGTGCTGGTCACGAGTTCGGTCCATGAACATGTCGCGGAGGTCGAAGTAGGGCCAGAGGAGGGACTGGATCGGGCGAGTTCCGCAAACTGCGACAACATCTTCACCCTCCCAAAGGCGGTACTCACGCGCCGGCGAGGGAGACTCGGTCCAATCAAGTCCGTTGAACTCGACAGAGCGTTGATGATGGCCCTGGGTCTCGTATAGGCGAAAAACGGCTGCAGTCACGCGGGATGCTTTTAGGCACCGCACTCGCAGGCTTGCTGACTCGCTTGTCTCCCCGGAAGGAAGACGTCCGTGTACACTCACCCTGTCTACGCAGGGAAGTAATGACAGAGAAGAACTGAGGAAACATCACCTCCGGGCTATTCGCCCGCCCTACTTCTGGGAGTTCTCATGTCGGCTATCCATCTTTCACACGTCTCGTTTTCCTATTCCTCTGCTGTACCTGTAATCACCGACGCCACTTTCGACCTCGGTCCCGGCTGGGCTGGACTCGTCGGGGCCAACGGTGTTGGGAAGTCGACATTGCTCTCCCTGATCACTGGGGAGCATCCCCCAGACGATGGCACCGTCTCCGTTGAACCGGTTGGCCTCCCTCCCGTCCTATGTGCGCAACGCGTAGACACCCTGACCGTCGATATCCGAAACTTCGGCTGGGACTGGGACGGGGACGCCGTGCGTATGCGGGCGAAGCTGGACCTGGTCCCTGACCAACTCGAGCGATGGCCCACGCTGTCTCCCGGCGAGCGGAAGCGCTGGCAGATCGGGGCGGCCCTTGTCGCGCGCCCAGATGTACTCCTGCTCGACGAGCCGACCAACCACCTCGATGCAGCAGCACACGACCTCCTCTTGTCCGCGCTCGGAGACTTCCGTGGCTGTGGCGTCGTCGTATCCCACGACAGGGATCTCCTCAACAACCTCACCACGAAAACGGTCCGCGTCCTGCCTGGCCGCGTTCGCATGTGGAATGGTTCCTATGATGCCGCGCGCGATGCCTGGATCGCCGAGACCGCGGAACAGGTGGAGACCTTGCAGCGGATGAAGGCTGATCGCAAGAAACTCGCACGGCGTCTCGACGAACAACACCGCAAGACCGCGCACCAGGATGCCAAGCGGATGCGGGAACGGCGGGCCGCTGGGAAGCATGATCTCGACACGCGGGGTTCAGCTGCCTCCTACAAGCACGAGCGCGGACAGAAGACCGGAGCCCAGACCGTATCGACCATGTCCAACTCGCTGCAGAAACTTGACGGCGACCTCGAGGGTGCCTCTCTTGCCAAGGACCTGGGCGGTGGCATCACATTCGATTTCGAACCATCGAACAAGGAGTTCCTCACCCGGTATGACGGTCCCGTGCTCGCAGGGACGGAGGAACTGTTCAAGGTCGACGTTGCGATGCGGCGCACTGATCGCATCCGTATCGCTGGGCGCAACGGCGCTGGAAAGACCTCTCTCCTGCGTCTTCTCGTCGACGAGGCGGCGATCCCTCCTGACAAGATCCTGTACCTCACTCAGGAGACGACGGCCGCCGGGGCCACTGCCTGGCTTGACGAGGTGAACTCTCTCCCATCCAGCGACCGTGGCAGGGTCATGACCCTCGTGGCGCGGCTCGGCGCCGACCCTGGGGCATTGCTCCAGTCCCACCAGCCATCACCGGGCGAAGCACGCAAGATCGCCCTTGCTCTGGGCCTTGGCACTGCGAAGTGGCTCCTCGTCCTCGACGAACCGACCAACCACCTCGACCTACCATCGATCGAGCGACTCGAATCAGCGCTTGTGGCCTACGAGGGCGCACTCCTTCTCATCACCCACGATGATGCTCTCGCCGATAGGACGACGGACACGACATGGACCTTGGGCGATTCAGGACTCGTCATGTGAGTACGTAGGTCGTCAAGATCGGCTTGTGGTCTGACGGGGGAACTCCATCGACGTAGAAATCGACAACACTCGTGAGCGTCGGTCGAATCGGACCTCGATGCATCATCCAGTCGAGAAGTGTCGGTGACTCCGAGGTCGGGAACGCTGGGTGAGTGATCTGGGGTGCTCTCCCGAGTGCATGGAACGAGTCCTCGAAGCCACCCTCTCGTAGCACGTCGATCGGATAGAGGTAGCCATTGAAATCTCCCATGAATAGCACGGGTTCGCCGAGTTGAACGACGCCATCGAGGGCACGTACGGCAGTTTCGGCCTGGGCGACACGTACCGTGACCCATTCGCCCGAGGGGCCCGCGTCCCACAGCCAGGTGAAGTGAGCGGTTGCCACGACCAGAGTGTCGCCGGTTGGAAACATCAACCGCACCCAGAACAATCGCCTTGCCTCCTCCAGGATCCCGATGTCCTCGGCACCGTACTCGACGAGTTCGAAGACGTCCCCATTCCAGTAGATGTTGCCCTCCTCGGTCCACCCTGGGAACGGATCATCCACACACTTCAGCCACGGGAGCGTGTTTGTGATCAATTCTCGAGCGGTAAGAGTTAGCTCCTGGACACACAGCACATCGGGGCGATTCACCTCGAGGAAGCGACGCAATGGGGCATGGCGGTCCTCCCATCGTTCCTCACCCCAGAGGTTGTAGGTACACGCAAGGAATGTGAAGGGGTACTGGGAACCGGGTCGATCATCAGCCATGCCGCCACACTACACGTGCGATGCCCCGGTGGCCGCTGAAATTCGCGGTTGACGTATAGTTGCGGTTGACGTATGGTTGCGTCATGGAACTAGCACTGAACACGATGACTCCAAGGGACGCAGCGGCGACTATCACCGCGACCGCAGATCCAGACTGGACGCGCCAACTCGTTGACGAACTCGACCGGACAGTTCGCACTGAACCCCTGGAGCGCTTCGTTGAACTCTGGGGACTCTCCAACTCCGCTGCTGCTGCCGTCTTCGGTGTGTCGAGGCAGGCCTTCTCCAAGTGGTTGAAGACCGGAGTGCCGCCAGGCCGTGCAGACACCGCAGCCGACCTTGCCGCCGCCACAGACCTCCTCGACCGATACGTGAAGCGAGAGAGGATCCCGGCAGTCGTCCGTCGGACTGCCCCGATGCTCGAAGACAGCTCTCTCCTCGACCTCGCCAGCGCCGGAGATACTCGTAGGGTCGCTGAGGCCGTAACCGAGATGTTCGACCTGCGCCGCGTCCAGCCGTGATCGAGCCTGTTCCCAGGAGACTTCCCAACACGAAGCAGTGGTTCCGCGTTGCTGACGAGAAGTGGGATGACCCACTCGACCCGGGTTTCGCCCAACGGTTCGGTGGCCGCTGGAACCCCCCGAATTCCCACCCGACGCTCTACCTCAACGAGGATCTTCACACCGCCAGAGCCCAAATCGCTCGGATGCTCGATGGCTCTCCCGTTCGTCCGGATGACCTCGACCCACCATATGTACTCATCGCGGCGACACTGCCATCTCGTCAGTTTGTCGCTGATGCGGTCACCGATGTCGGTCTCGACGCTCTCGGGTTACCCGCAACCTATCCGACTGACTCAGATGGAGACACCGTCCCCCACACCGTCTGTCAGCCCATAGGAACCGCCATCAAGGCCGGGGGATTGCGCGGCGTCCACACCCGTTCCGCTGCAACACCTGACGGTGCGGGCCGCGAACTCGCCTGGTTTCCGGCACGCACCTCGTCAAGGGCCAAAGTGATCGCCGACCCCCTCCCGTTCAACCAATGGTGGAGATCGCACACCCCATGACGAGGGGTCTTGACATCTCGCTGCGTGCTTGCATAATGTAAGCATGATGAACATACTGATTAGAGATGTCCCAGCCGACATCCACAGCGAACTCCAGAAACGAGCCGAGCGGGATGGCCGATCGCTTCAGCAATACCTCATCAACGAACTGAGGCGCCTTACCGAACGCCCCACGATGGACGAAGTACTCAACCGCATCGAAGCGCGCGTCGACGGAGAACTGGGTTTCGACGAGGCGGTCGCCTACATCGCCGAAGGACGCGCCGAACGGTGATCGTCGTCGACGCATCTGTCGTGGCCAGTGCCCTCATCGACAGAGAGTCTGCTGGCAGCAATGCCAGGTCCGAACTTCGAGCCGGGAACAACATCGCGGCCCCGGATCTTCTCGACATCGAAACGGTTTCAGCGCTCCGTGGCCAATGGCTCGCACGCAAACTCACCCTCGATCGTTTTCGAACAGCCATCGACAACCTTGCGGACCTCCCCATCGACCGCCACCCTGCGCTGCCATTCTTGATCCGCACCTATCAACTACGGGACAACCTCACCCCATACGACGCCCTGTATGTCGCCCTTGCCGAGGCTCTCGGGTGTCCGCTGATCACCGCCGATGTCGGACTCGCCACCGCACCCGGTCCACGCTGTGAAATCCGGCTCCTCCAGACCTGACCCTCAGGACCACAACGGTTCTTGCGTCAGACAGGCCAATATGTTGGCGCTGTTGACGCCAGAGTCCTAGAGATTGGCTCTGAGGTAGGCGATGTCTGCGGATTGGCCCTGCGCGTCACCAGGGGTTTCTACGATGATGGGAGCGTTGGCTGAGCGGATGACTGACAGGAGCAGGTCCGGGGGGATCAGGCCTTCGCTGAAGTTGGCGTGGCGGTCGCGGTGGGAATCGAACTCGTCTCGCGAATCGTTGCCGTGAACCAGCGCAATGTTCTGGCCTGTCAGACCCGTGATCAGGTCGACCGCCGTTTCGAGGTCTGCTCCTGCGGCCCAGGTGTGGCACGTGTCGAGGCAGACGCCGACGTTGTAGTCGCCGATCGCCTCCCAGAGCGGACCGTAGTTGTTGAGGTCCTGCATGACGGTGTTTCCCTTGCCAGCGGTGTTCTCCAC
>JAMBLL010000231.1 GCA_023336765.1 Actinomycetes bacterium
GCTGACAGGGAACGCGAAATTGCCGGACGCAACGTGGTCGGCGTAGCCACCGAAGGAATCTGACTCGTACGGCCTCTCGAACCCGGTGTCGCGTGTGAGGATGAACGTATCAGGATGTGTGTTCTTCCACTCGTCCCATGTCGCGATGGTCGAAGGAAGCACCTCGAGAGTTGCGCCCGTCAACGGCCCAACGATGGCCGAACCCGCAACCTGCCACCAGTACGAGCCGGTCGTGCGGTCGACCATCACCAGATCGGACTCGTGGAGTGCGCTCGTGTTCGAGAACGCGAGTTCCCTGCCGTCGACTCGTCTGTCATAGACGATCGCGCTTCGACAGAGCGGACAGTAGCTGACGAGGACCGGAACGTTGTCGATCTCGTCGTTGACAATCTCGTGGAAGTTGAGGATCTTGAACGGATAGGCGTAGGCGTTGTCGCCAGTCTGGTAGCCGAGGACCAGATCATCAGGTTCGAGCCAATCGCCCTGTTCCGGCGGCCCGTACACGGGATCGTCAATGGGAGGGATCGCGTCGAGGAGTGCGTCCCGGATCTCAGACGTCGAATCGGCAAGAGTGACAGAACCTCCATCGAACGTATCGAAGTGGATCTCGTCGAGAGGGACGCTGTGGATGGTCATGTCGACATCGGGAGGCAGAGCAGGTGCATCCGCCTGGGCCACAGGAACGCTCTCAGCGGATCCCGCCGACTCAGCGTCGTGGTCTGGAGACGACGCCGTGGAACATGCAGACGCGATGACGCCGAGGATGGCAACCGTCATCACACTTCTCAGAATCCACATGGCGCGTTAACAGCTTCGCTCCTGTCCGTGTTCCACGAATGACGTGCGCCCCTCGATTGGCGCCGGCCGGACCAGCGTTCGGGATCGGCCTGTCGTGTTGGCCAGGGTATGCTGAGCCTCACACATGACTCCTGTCGCAACTGCGCGGAAATGGCACGGTAGATGAACCTCTGGCAACAGCTCCCCAGTCAAGACGACCTTGAGAGCTTCGTTGGCGCGGACGACCTGGGAATTCTGGACTTCCTGGCTGCCATAGTGATCGTCGTCGGCGCGTTTGTCCTTTCGCGGTTCGTTCGTCGGTTCGTTCGGTGGTTCATGAGTAAGTTCCCCCAGATCACTGATGAGATCGCTGCCCTCATTGGTCGTGCCGCCGGGTGGCTCGTCATACTTATCGGGGTTGTGTGGTCGTTGGTTGTGATCGGCATCGAGATGGTTCCCGCACTGATGGTGATCATCATCATCGGGATCGTCACGTTCTTTGCGGGCAGAAGGATGATGGAGAACTTCTCCGCCGGTCTTGTGCTCCAGGGCACACCGATGTTCGCTCCTGGTGATGAGATCGTCACGACATCAGGCACAGGGGAGGTGCGCGAGATCACCGGGCGGACAGTGATCATCACGAGTCCTGACGGCGAGGAGATCCACATCCCCAACAAGAGCGTAATCGACGACGCTGTCACGAACCTGACGGACCTTGGCGGCAGACGTTCGATGCTCGAAATCGGCGTCGCGTACGGCACGGATCTCGAATTGGCGAAGCGAGTCATTGAACAAGCCGCTGCCGAGTGCACCGAAACACACTCCAATCCGAAGCCCGAGGCGCTCTTTGCGGAGTTCGGCGACAACGCCGTCAACTTCAACCTCTGGTTCTGGCACGACCCGAGAATCCTCGAGAGGCTGCGTGCTGTCGACGTCGTGGGCCGATCGATCGCCCACGCATTCGCCGAGAACGGCATCGTGATCGCCTTCCCGCAGCGCACCTTGTGGTGGGGAGAATCGGGAAGCGACAGTTCCGACACGCCCGAGCGCTAGCCTGACCAACATGGTCGATCTCTACACCTACATCGTCGATGTCCCGGACTTTCCCGAGCCTGGCGTCGTATTCAAGGACATCACCCCACTTCTCGCGTCACCGGTCGCGTTTCTCCAGGCCGTTGACGAAATGGCAGAACCGTTCCTCGCAAGTGGCGTCGACATCGTTGTTGGCATCGAGTCGCGAGGGTTCCTCCTCGCTGGATCGATCGCAGAGAGGATCGGTTCGGGCGTCGGCCTTGTTCGCAAGCCCGGCAAGCTTCCCCGTGCAATCGTCAGTGTCACCTACGACCTCGAGTACGGAACAGACTCTCTCGAGATCCATGAGGATGCGTTCCATGGCGGAGCAAGAGTGCTGATCGTCGACGATGTTCTCGCGACCGGGGGGACGCTGGCAGCATCCAAGGATCTCATCAACAAGGCAGGTGGCGATGTCGTGGGTGCAACGATGCTGATGGAACTCAAGTTTCTCAACGGCCGTACGAGATTCTCCGACCCCCTCCACGCGGTTCTCACCTACTAGCAGATCGCGAGCTCGCTGCGCTCGCAGGCTCGCTGATGGCTCGCAGGCTCGCTGATGGCTCGCAGGCTCGCTGA
>JAMBLL010000232.1 GCA_023336765.1 Actinomycetes bacterium
AGCCGTCAGCCGTCAGCCGTCAGCTAGGAGATCCATATGCGCATAGCGGGAATCGTTGGGGGCGCAATCCTTGCCTTTGTGGGCATCGTGTGGATGCTCCAGGGATTCGGCGCAACCTACGTGCCAACCTCGTTCATGACGAAAGCGCCGGAGTGGATTTTCATCGGTCTCATCACAGCACTAGGCGGCGCATGGCTGGCGGTAAGAGCCTGGCGCAACCCGTAGACCGGCAACTGTAAGAACAAAGGCCTCAGAAACGTTCTGGCTGATGGCTGATGGCTGTTGGCTGACAGCTTCCTACAGAATCTGGCTTAGGAACAGCTTGGTACGGTCGTGCTGGGGGTTCGTGAAGAAGTGCTCAGGTGTTCCCTCTTCCACGATCGTCCCGTAGTCGAAGAACATCACCCTGTCCGCAACCTCTTTTGCGAAGCCCATCTCATGGGTCACCACGATCATGGTCATGCCCGAAGCGGCAAGGTCCTTCATCACATCGAGGACTTCCTTGATCATCTCAGGGTCGAGAGCCGATGTCGGTTCATCGAAGAGCATGATCCTCGGCTCCATCGCAAGCGAGCGGGCTATCGCGACTCGCTGCTGTTGACCACCCGAGAGTTGGCCTGGGTACTTGCTTGCCTGCTCAGGGATCCCCATCTGCTCGAGTAGCGCCATCCCCATTTCCTCGGCCTCGGCCTTTGGTCGCTTTCGAACCCACTGGGGAGCCAGGGTGATGTTGTCGAGAACCGTGAGATGCGGGAACAAGTTGAACTGCTGGAATACCATGCCGACCTCGGAACGGATCTTCTCAACGTTCTTGATGTCGTTCGTGAGTTCGGTGCCATCAACGATGATCGTGCCCTCCTGATGGGCCTCAAGACGGTTGATACACCGGATGTACGTCGACTTCCCTGATCCCGATGGTCCGATAATCACGACCACCTCGCGCTCGCGCACGGTGGCGGTTACGCCTTTGAGCGCCTGGAAGTCACCGAACCACTTCTTCACGTCCTCGGTGATGACGATCGGATCGCCGAGTATTCTTTCGGATGTCTGTCCATTGTCTGACATGTTGGCTCCTTGTGAAAATCTTGTTTAGCGCTCGCCCACGCCGAGTTTCTTCTCGAGTCGCTGGCTCACCCTGGAGAACGTGAAAGTGAACACCCAGTAGACAAGCGCTGCGAAGACGAGCGTCCACTTGATCGATCCGAGGAAGCTGAAGGGCTGGGACTGCGCAGGGATCACTTGGCGTGCCATGTGCAAGAGGTCGAATAAGCCGACAATGGTGACGAGTGAGGTGTCCTTGAACGTTGCAATAACCTGGCCGACAAGGGCTGGGATGACGGCTCGCAGTGCTTGAGGAAGCGTGATGAACACCGTCTCTTGAAGGGTGGACAGTCCGAGTGCCTTGGATGCTTCTCTCTGACCGGTGTGGATCGACTGGAGTCCACCGCGAACGTTCTCAGCAAGATAGGCAGCGTTGAAAAGTGTCATTGCACCGATAGCGCGCATCACGCCACCGACCTCGATGCCGTTGGGCAATGCGACGGGGAGCATCAGGAATGCCACGAGGAGCCACGTGATGAGTGGCACACCACGTACGAGTTCAATGTAGGTCGTCGCCAACAACCGGAAGATCGGCATAGTCGATGTTCTTGCGAGGGCGAGAATGATTCCAAGCGGGAAGGACAGAACGATCGATGTGAACGCCAACACGATAGTCAGGGAGAGACCACCGAGGAAGAACGACCCTGGAACCTCGACGAGGGATTCAGACGAGATGACCAATGCTGCGACGGTCGTGACCAGCACCGTACCAACCCAGCCGAAGAGGTACCTGCGATTGGCGGCTCCTTCGCCACCGAATGTTGGAGCCGCAAGCGCGAAAAGCGCGAGGAGAAGGAGGAGGAATCGGATGACGAACGGCATTGGGAACGCAAACGAGATCACTGCAACGACAAGAAGCACCGCGCCGATAACTCTCCCGACCTCACCGGTCTTGGGCCGTGAGACGAACGCGAGAAGCAACCAACCGACCACAGAAAAGACGACGAACACAGGGAGGTAGAGCGAAACAACTTTCGACGTGTCAAGATCAGGGTCGCGCAGCACGATCAACAGAAGAACCGGGAAACTCAACACCCAAAGCGTTGTGAGGGTTCCCTTGATCGCACCGCCAGAAGATCTGGCCCCGAGCAACCGGAAGATCACGTACACGATGGCCGCGAGGGCGAATATCAAGGTCCACGGGATCGTCGTCGTCGTCGCTATCGGCTCTTGGACGATGATCTGGTTCCCATCGACGTCCCGGCTTGGCCACGGAAGATCGACCGTCCATATCAGCGCAATGATGATCAGCATGGCTATGCCGACAAGACCCATGGTCGGTATGACCGGATCCTTAGCGCGTTCACCTGTCAAGTTCCTCATCGCCCATCCTGCCGCGAGAATCACGGCACCGGTAACGATCCAGATGATCCGCCCCGACGTCGAGAAGGGGGCAAGTACACCTCCGAGGACTATCGCGCCGCCCAGGCCCATAAGGCCTCTACCTACGTTTCGGGGCTCTGCCATACCGCCGAGCCTCCACACAGCGAAGGAAGCCGCAGCGAGGACGATGATGAATCCAACGCTCAGCCACACACGCCACAGGTCCTCGGCCGGATACGCCTGCACCATCAGAAGCTTCATGTTGAACGTTACAGCGTCCCAACGACCCTTCGGATCGAAGACAAAGGCGAGAAGACCTCGATACGCCAACACGACGATTATCGACGCCACAATCGTCATGAATGCGCTTGCTGGTGTCGAGAACAGATTCTCCCTCATCCAAAGGGCGGGACCCTTCGGCGGCGGCTCAGGAGGGATCTCGAGCTCTGGTGCGACCATCATGTCTGTCATATCAACGCTCCACCAACATCATCTTGCGGTTGTAGTAGTTCACGATGGCCGAAATAGTCAGGCTCATCGTGACAAAGAACGCCATCCAGACCACCACGACGGGAAGCGACTGACCGGTCTGGTTCATGATCGTGAAACCGACTGCAACGATGTCGGCGTAGGCAACCGCCAGGCCAAGAGAGGTGTTCTTTGCAAGGTTCAGATACTGGTTCCCCATCGGCGGAAGGATGATCCTGAATGCCTGGGGGAGAATGATCAGCCGGAGATACTGCCCTCGTCGGAATCCCATTGCCTGAGCAGCCTCGGTCTGCCCTTTCGGCACGGCGAGGATTCCACCACGCACGATCTCGGCGATGAACGCCGCCGTGTACAACGTGACACCTGTCCAGATGGCGAAGAACGGCACAGTGATAACGAGACCGGTCCTCGCGTACTGAGGGATTCCTGCGCCAAGCAGCACGACCGCAGGCTTCGAGAACACAAGAGGTCCTCCCTCCCTGACCCGCATCTGAGTCTCAGCAACAATGGTCGAAACATCACCGGCAAAGGCAGCGGAGAGCCAACCGAAAAAGTTGCCGATGACCGTCCTGATGAGTTCCGCCACCGATTGGGTGTCACCAGCGACGGTCTCCAGGGAGAATCCACCGACGACGAAGGCGAGGACAGCGACGGTGACGCCGGAAACACCTGCGAAAATCACTCGGAACCAATCGTCGTCCGTCATCTTTCCAAAACCTGCGGGCGTCCGACGGGACTCAAAGAAATTGCGAATCCACCACATGGAACCAACAATCGCGGCGAGAGCGATGATGATCGGGAAAACAACAGGAGGAAGGCCGTCAACGAACGATTCGATCGCTCCAAACACATGGGACATGAAGCCGAGAAGCGGCCATGCGAACCAACCGATGATGCCGGAGAGCAAGACAATCCCGAACCAGTATCGGCCACCATGTCCAGGCTTGCCCGTGTCCTCCTGGTACTTCTTCCGGCGTTTGGCTACGTAGCGTCCAACGAAGAACCCGACGATCACGAACATCAGCCATGGGAGCCATCCCAGGCCGGGGAATATCCCGGCAAAGGCGAAACCCTTGTTGGATACCTTGAAGAAGTACTCGCCGACATCGTCAGCCGTCAGTGCGGGCAACGTAACGGCAAGCGCTGACCAGAAGAAGATCTGGACCAGGAGCGGGATGTTGCGAATCGTTTCGATATACACCGTTGCGATCTTGTTGACGATCCAGTTCTTCGACAAGCGGCTAATGCCTATAAGTGTTCCCAGAATCGTTGCAGCGAAGATTCCAGAAATAGCCACGCGCAGCGTGTTCACGATTCCGACGAGGAGAGCCCTGGCGCCGCTGTCTGGAACGACATCGATGCCTTCACGCAATTGCACACCCGTTGGACTTGACAACCACTGCCAACCGAACGAGATATCGGACGATGCGAAGTTCGTCAAAGCCTGTGAGACCAGCAGCGCGAATACGGCAAGGATGGCACCGAGGACGAACAGTTGAGCAGCCCACTTGAGAACAGTGGCATTTCGCCACAGCGGTGTCTTCTGATGTTCTCGTACCTGGACTGTCACGCCCGAGCCTCCCTGTAGGCCCACTCCACCGCGGACCAACTACTTGCTGGCGGCACCATAGGCATGCTCGCGTCAGCTTTGTGGCGAATGTGAAGGAAAGATGCGAGCTGACCAGCCATCAGCCATCAGCCATCAGCCATCAGCGGAAGGAAACCGGGAGCAAAAGGGGTCGCTACCTGTCCGACTTGAGCTGCTGTATCAGGGCGAACATCATGCGACGGATCTCTTCGAGCTCGCCCGCGATAACAGGCACGATTTCCTCCGTATCACCCCTGGTATCCCTGGCTATCAACACTTGAGTTTCAAGTTCGCAGGCGGACCCGTATGCGATGCGCAGGAACCGAGCGAATTCCTTCGGCGTGTCGCGACCGCTTCCCTCAGCGATGTTGCTGGGGATCGACACCGCTGATCGTCGGATTTGGTCCACCAGTCCATACCGTTCGTCGGCGGGGAGGCTGTCAGATAGTTTGTAGGAAAGCCGTGCAATACCCATTGACCGTTGCCACACCTTGAGTTCCCGAAAGTCTCTCATCCCAATATGAGTATCACGTAGTGCCCGCGGATGGAAGGGGTGTGAGTTCGAACAGCCAAGCACCATCGCGCTGAACTGACAGAAGGCTCACGAGTTCGAGTCGATCAACCGACGTCGTGCTGAGCTGACGGCTGATGGCTGACGGCTGATAGCTCTCCTCAACCACAAAGGGCGCCCCGGAGGGCGCCCTTTCGTGGACTAGATGGTTTGGTTGATCAGCGCGCTGGCGGAGCGAAGATCAAACCGCCGTCGAACCACTGCATGTTGAAGCTGCCCTCACGCACGAGATCGAGAGGACCCTCGAGGTTGCGCTCGTAGATCTCGCCGTAGGAGCCGACCTGCTTGACGACCTGCAAGAAGGCATCCGCTGGGAGGCCCATTGCGGTCTGGAGTTCACCTTCGCCACCGAATAGGCGGGCGAGTTCCGGAGTGTCTTCCATCATGTCGCTTGCGTTGGCGGACGTGACACCGTTCTCATCAGTGATGAACGTCGAGAACACGGTCCACTGAACCACGTCGAACCACTGGGAGTCATTCTGACGAACGACTGGGCCGAGGGGCTCTTTCGAGATCGGCGCGGTCGGGAAGATGACCCATTCGGCAGCACCTTCGGTGCCAGCGGCTACTTCCGCAGAACGGTTGCCGAACAGTCCAGAGCCGTCAGTGGTGACGAGGTCACACGTGCCGGACTTGAACTTCTCCATTGCCTCAGGGAACGTCTCCACGGTCTCGAGTGTGATATTCACACCGTTGACAGCGGCACCCTCAGTGATGTTCTTCTCGGTTGTCGTACCGGCGTTGGTACAAACCGTTGCGCCATCAATGGCTTCGAAGCCACTGTCGGCGGTGAGGCCTGGCAACGTCGCGGGGTTACCCATGATCTGCTGACCGTCGTAGAACGTCGTTGCAACGAACTGCATACCGATGTCTGTGTCACGGCTCTGGGTCCATGTCGTGTTGCGGATCAGAACGTCGATCTCATTGTTCTTGAGAGCTTCGAACCGCTCTGCAGCTGTGAGAGCACGGAACTCCACAGCCTCGGAATCACCGAGAACGGCTGCTGCAACTGCACGGCAGTAGTCAGCATCGAAGCCTGTGGTGGAACCGTCTGCCAGGGTCTCAGAGAAACCGACAGCGGTACCAGAGACACCACATACGAGCTTCCCACGAGCGATGACAGCTGCAAGGGTGCCTTCACCTTCTGCTTGAGCGGTGTCGCCACCCTCATCGCCGCCTTCAGCCGTAGCAGCAGTTGTTGTTGTTGCATCATCTCCGTCACTCGAACTGCTGCATGCGGCAGCTACGAGAGCGAGGATTGCAAAGAGCACAGCAAGTCGTTTTAGCATGCTGTAACCCCTCCTTTGTTTGCTAATAGGTACACGGTGAGAAACACCGTTTGCCGCCGTTCGGGGAACGACGGCACCAGTAAAGTAGCAAGACTTCGCTCTACATCGCAACAGGATTTGAGTTTTCATTAACTGAGGTCAGATGCCGGACACCAGATACCAGCCGAATAGGAGAGCACAGAACACAGAACACAGAACACAGAACGGTGAGCAATTGAACGGGATGTCGTCGACCTCCTGAGTCCTGGATGTAGCAGACCCCGACGACCAACAACTCGTCGCGTCTGCCTGTTCTCTGTGCTCTTCTATCTGATGGCTGTCGGCTGATGGCTGTCGGTTACAATCTTTCACGTAGCTTGAACCACCGGAGGAACCGATGCCTGCTTCAGTGATCCTTGGAGCCCAATGGGGCGACGAAGGCAAGGGCAAGATCACCGACCTACTCTCAGAAAAGGCCGACATCGTCGTCAGGTACCAGGGCGGCAACAACGCCGGCCATACCATCGTGATCGGTGACCAGAAGTTCGCCCTGAGCTTGATTCCATCCGGCGTCCTCTACCCCACCGTGACACCGGTCATCGGTAACGGTGTCGTCGTCGATCCGAGGTGGTTCTTCGAGGAGAAGGCGGCCCTGACAAAGCGGGGGATCGATCCCTCGAAGGTCAAGATCTCGAACAACGCTCACCTGATCATGCCGTATCACAGAAAGCTCGATGCGGTGATCGAGCGGTATCTGGGCAGTGCGATGATCGGAACAACGAAACGCGGTATCGGCCCTGCGTACACGGACAAATTCTCGAGGGTCGGTATTCGTATCCAGGACCTCTTCGACGAGAAGATCTTCCTGGAGAAACTCGATGTTGCCCTGAAGATGAAGAACAAGATCCTCGTCAAGGTGTACAACCAGCTACCGCTCGACTTCGAAGAAATCGCAGAGGAATACCTGGGCTATGCCGACCGACTCGCTCCCCACGTCACCGATACTTCCCTGCTCGTTTACGACGCGATCACCAGCGGGAAGAACGTCCTCTTCGAAGGTGGGCAGGGAACGCTTCTCGATATCGATCACGGTACATATCCATTCGTCACATCGTCGAACCCAACAGCCGGAGGAGCGCCGGTCGGCATCGGGGTGGGACCGACATTGATCGACAACGTCATCGGCGTCACCAAGGCATACATCTCAAGAGTCGGCACCGGCCCATTCCCGACCGAACTCCTTGACGAGACAGGTGACGCAATGATCGACATCGGCGGGGAGTACGGCGTCGTCACCGGTCGGCGCAGACGATGCGGATGGCTTGACATGGTGGCGCTGCGCTACTCCGCCAGGATCAATGGCCTCACCGAGATCGCCCTGACGAAACTCGATGTGCTGTCACACTTCGACCCCATCAAGATCGCAACCGCGTACACGGCAAACGGCGAGACGTACACCGAGTTTCCCCGCCAGCAACGGGTGCTGTACGAGTGTGAGCCACAGTACGAAGAGCTGCCGGGTTGGAACGTCGACATCTCAAAGGTCAACCGATGGGAAGACCTTCCTGCCAATGCACGAGCCTATGTTGAACGGGTTGAGGAACTCGCTGGCGTGCCCATCCGAACTGTGTCCGTCGGGCCAGGGCGCATCGCGACGCTCGACAGGGAGGCTTAGACGATGAATGTACTCGTCCTCGGCGGTGGCGGCAGAGAACACGCCATTG
Source organism: Actinomycetes bacterium (assembly GCA_023336765.1). Lineage (GTDB taxonomy): Bacteria > Actinomycetota > Acidimicrobiia > Spongiisociales > UBA5794 > JAMBLL01. The sequence continues at coordinate 8,065 of JAMBLL010000232.1, forward strand.
GATGGAAACTCGCACAGAGCCCATTGTTGGGCCAGCTTGTCTCGTGCCCCGGTAACCCGGGGCTTGCGGACATCGGCGATGTCGTTACCGATGTCGACGCGAACGATCCACAGAGCGTCGTTCGATTGTGCCAGGATCGCTCGATCGATCTTGTTGTCGTCGGGCCGGAGGGACCGCTTGCAGCTGGTGTTGCGGACGCACTCAGATCAGTGAATATTTCGGTGTTCGGCCCCAACAGCGACGCTGCACGTATCGAGTCGTCGAAATCGTTTGCGAAGGAGATCATGGCGTCCGCTCGGGTTCCAACGGCGAAATCCGGTGAGTACTTTGACCGCGAATCCGCTGTTGCACGACTTGAGGAGATGGATGGTCCGTATGTTGTGAAGGCCGACGGTCTGGCAGCGGGCAAAGGCGTACTCGTGACGAAGTCGCTTGAACAGGCGGTCACCTGGGCAGAAGAGTGCCTTGGTGGTCGCTTCGGGGCGGCCGGCGAATCTGTTGTCATAGAGGACTTCCTCGACGGGGCAGAAGTGTCCGTCATCTACATGTGCGCCGGCGGTGAGGCACTCCCCCTCCCCCCTGCAAGGGACTACAAACGGCTCTACGACAATGGCGAAGGACCGAACACCGGCGGAATGGGCTCCTATTCGCCCGTCACGGACATCCCGGAATCCCTTGTCGAATGGACAACGGCCAATGTCACGATCCCTGTTCTCAACGAACTCACACGCCGGGGAATCGCCTACACAGGCTTCCTGTACATCGGCCTGATGCTCACCGATGATGGGCCACAGGTACTTGAGTTCAATTGCAGACTTGGTGACCCTGAGGCACAGGCGATTCTGCCACGGATGGAGTCGGACTTCCTCGAGGTTCTTGCCGCGGGAGCCAAAGATGAACTCGCTGGCCGAACACTCGAGTGGTCGCCAAAGGTCGCAGTGGATGTCGTACTCGCCGCTCCCGGATATCCGAGGAGTCCCGACGTTGGCATGGCCATCATCGGACTCGACAAGGTCTCAGAGGCACTCGTGTTCCACGCGGGGACGACGAACATGCCAACAGGGCTTGTCACCGCAGGCGGAAGGGTGGTCAATGTTGTTGGCGTGTGCAACACCTTCGTTGAGGCACGCGAAGCCGCATACGCGGCTGCCGACCTCATCCAGTTCCGCGGCGTCCAGTTCCGAACCGACATCGCTGCAGTCGAGGTCGTGCGATCCGAGACCGGCGGAGGGGACTCCGAGATCGGCGGAGGGGACACAGAGTGAAGGTTGGAGTCATGATGGGGTCCATCAAGGACATGCCAAAAATGGAAGCCTGTGTCGAGGTGCTTGATTCCTTCGGCATCGACCACGAGGTTCTTGTGCTGTCTGCGCACAGGACGCCACACAAGGTCGCCAAGTTCGCATCCGGTGCCAGGGACAACGGGTTCGGCGTGATCATCTGTGGTGCAGGGAAAGCAGCCCATCTTGCTGGAGCCGTCGCTGCTCACACGACGCTGCCCGTCATCGGTGTCCCCATTGCAGCGGGAGCGCTCGGCGGTGTCGATGCTCTCTACTCCACAGTACAGATGCCCACAGGGATCCCTGTGGCGACGGTAGCAATCGATAGCGCCGCAAACGCCGCGTATCTCGCGGCGTCGATCCTCTCGGTATCTGACGAAGCGCTCGCTGCCAGGCTCGCCCAGTTCAGGGTGGATCTCACCCGATGATCGAACGGTACTCGACGCCTTCGATGTCACAAGTGTGGTCCGAGGAGCGGAAACTCGCTGTCTGGCGGGAGGTCGAGATACTCGTTGTGGAGGCCTGGGTCGAACTCGGAACAGCCCCACAACAGGCCGCCACTGCAGCCCGCAACACCCCTGAGGTCGATCCACGGGAGTGGAAGGAGCGAGAGGCGGTCACGCATCACGATGTCGCGGCCTTCGTCGACATTCTCGCGTCGTCAGCGTCTACTGGCGGCGAGTGGATTCACTTCGGGCTGACATCATCCGATGTCATCGACACGGCGAACGGCGTACTCCTCGCCGAGGCGGGCCAACTCCTCCTCTCGGCGCTCGAAGAGCTGTTCTCCACGGTGAAGGCCCGCTCCCTCGAACACAGGGACACGATCATGATCGGCCGAACACATGGCATCTGGGCGGAACCGATGTCATTCGGGCTCAAGCTTGCAAGCTGGGCCTTTGAGATCCATCGAGACCACGAACGGCTCAAGGAGGCAGTCGCAGGCGTCTCGGTTGGCAAGATCTCGGGGGCTGTAGGAACCTACGCACACACTCCTCCAACAGTCGAAGCGTATGTTTGTGACAGCCTTGGGCTTGGTGTGGAGCCGGCTTCCACGCAGGTGATCCCCCGCGACCGTCACGCAAATTTCCTATCGGTTCTCGCTCTCATCGGGTCGTCGATCGAACGCTTCGCCACGGAGATCCGCCATCTTCAGCGTTCGGAGGTCGGTGAGGTTCGCGAGGCATTCCGTAAAGGTCAGAAGGGTTCGTCCGCCATGCCACACAAGCGGAACCCAATCGGGACAGAGAACCTGACCGGCGTCTCAAGGCTCCTTCGCGGATACGCCTCTGCGGGACTCGAGAACGTTGCCCTGTGGCACGAACGTGATATCTCGCATTCGAGTGTCGAGAGGGTCGCGTTGCCCGATGCAACGAACCTTCTCCACTATGCACTCGGGCGGATGAACCGGATCATCGAGAACCTCATCGTGGACAAAGACCGTATGCAGGCGAATCTGGATAACACGCGCGGCCTTGTGAGCTCTCAGGCAGTGCTCCTCGCTCTTGTGGACTCAGGAGTAACCCGTGATGAGGCCTACCGCATCGTGCAAAGCAATGCGATGCTCACATGGGATGAAGGCGGCACACTCCTCGA
>JAMBLL010000233.1 GCA_023336765.1 Actinomycetes bacterium
GCACTCAGGATGGCTCCCAGGTAGAGCCAGGACCCTTTCGGTCAATACCGATAGAACGTGACGATGTTCCCGTTCGGATCGAGCAGGAACGCCGTATCACCCGTGTTGTTCCAGACAGCTGATCCATTGCACCAGAACAGCATCTCGTCGCCGTCTGGCCCACAACCAGTGCTGATCCGTACGACCGTTTGAGGGGCTATGACGAAATCGTCAGCGAAGAAGTACCTGTGGCTGGACGATTCATCCTTGAGAACCCATCCCCGCATCGAGACATCGGCGAGGCCGGCGTTCACGATATCCACCCACTCACCTTCCAGATTGTCGGTGTCAGAGCCGGGGGGATCCGAGAGCACCTCGATGACTCGCAGATCTGCCCCCGTTGCGGGCCCGCATGCGTCTGGTGCCCAGATGCCGATGACGTCGGCCTGAGCCGATTCCTGGGCGGCAGCGATGTCGGCCGCATACAGTGAATCAGGTGGGTAGTCACGTGCTTGTGCGTATCCACCGCGCACCATGATCTCGTTGACGAAGACCCCCCGGTCAAGCCACAGATATCGCAACAGTCGTCCATATTGATCTCTATCAGAGACATCGGAAGTCATAGTGATCACTTGGTCTGACAGCAGGGTCGCAAGGGCAACAGTCGCCTCCTCCGAATAACACTCGCCGGATTCGGAGGTGTTGATCCCTATCAGTCGCACGGTTTCGGAAGCACCGGAGAGCATCTCGATCTCAACCGTGTCTCCATCTGTGATCCTGGTGACCGTGGCCCGCTCAGACCCAGCAGGGGGTGCCAGAGTTACCGTCACACCAGGTACGGTGTTGAACGGTGCCGTTGTGGAAATGGACTGTGCTGCTATGGATGTGGTCGTCGGGAGCGTTTCGTCACCTACCGCGGTGAGCATCGCGACCACCAGGAATCCTGCCACGCCAGCAACGGCCCAGTACCACCTCTTCATCGTGCGGGTCCTCCCGATCGCTGGCTGGCCACTGTCCGCCATGCGACGGTACCCCCGAAATCGCCCAACTGATCAGCACCGATCCGTTGGCGACCGCAGCACTCCGCGCACTCGCCGTAACATGGTCTGATGCCTTCAACCAGACGACCGTCCCGCAAAGCCAACCAGCAGGCAAGTGTCGGCGGATTCGCCCTTCTGATGGCGATCGTCGTAGTGATCATCGGCATCCTTGGGTTGGTCGGATTGCCGGATTCCTCGGATGACACGGGGATCCTGATGCGCATCGTGCTGACGGTTCTTGCAGGTGGCGTCCTGATGTCCACACTTCGTATCGCTCGGGTGTCCCTGCAACACCAACGGTGGTTCGCAATGGCAGTCAGCGGCCTCCTGATCGTGTCGATCATCGGAGTCATGCTCACCTCACATCCCATCTTCGGACAGGTCGTCTCCTTCCTGTGGGTACTGCTCGTCATCACCGCTCCCGTCCTCGTCCTGCGACAGGTCCTTGCAGCAGACAATGTCACCGTCCAGACGATTCTCGGCGCTATCACGGTGTATCTGCTCATCGGTGTATCGCTGGCTTTGGTAGCCATTGCGATGCAACAATCGGTCGGGTTCTTCGAGGAGGTGCCGCGTTCGACGGCCTACGTCTACTTTGCGTTCGTCACCATCACAACGATCGGATACGGGGATCTTTCTCCGTATACAGACGGGGCTCGGATGGTATCTGTGGGATTCGCCGTTGCTGCCCAGATGTACCTTGTGATCGTGGTAGCACGCCTCGTGACCATCTGGAGGCCTCAGACCACGAAGCCCGATTCTGGGGGGAGCCAATGATTCCCTTCAACGATGCTGCCTTCCTTCAGGATCCGTATCCCGTCCTCAATGCGGTGAGAGAAGAGACATCCATCTTCAGACAGGCCAAAGCAGCAGCAAGCCACGAGATCTGGTTCCTTACCCGTCACGACGATATCCAGAAAGCACTGCGTGATCGCAGGCTCGGAAGGGTCTTCGAACACGTTTTGACGTACGAAGAAGTCGGCATGCTGGCACCAGATCCGGCACTCAAGCCATATCTCGATATCGAACGATTCTCGCTCCTCCAGATGGAACCGCCTGATCACACGAGGATTCGTTCACTTCTCTCGCGCGAGTTCACGCCGCGTCGTGTAGCGGCGCTCCAACCCCGGATGAACGAGATCGTGGCGGATCTCCTCGAGAGTGCGTCTCCCGGTGGACTCGACGTGATCTCAGACCTCGCACAACCTTTCTCGCTCCTGGTGATGTGCGAACTGATCGGGGCACCGTTCGAGGATCAGGGCATGCTGCTCGACTGGTCACATCGGATCGTCAAGATGTACGAACTCGATACAACACCTGAACAGGTCACCTCTGCGGTCGACGCCTCGGCGGAGTTCACGGTCTGGGCAAAGGACCTGATCGCCACCCGCAGGGCCGATCCGAAGGATGATCTGGTCTCAGGCTTATGCACCGTCGAGACCGATGATGGCAAGCTGACAACCGACGAGATCGTGTCCACGATCATCTTGCTGCTCAATGCTGGCCATGAGGCAACGGTCAACACGCTGGGGAACGGTCTGACCGCACTGCTCGACAAGCGGGACCAGTGGCTTCGCCTCACGGATGGCGAGGTACCGTTCTCCGTTGCGGTCGAGGAGCTCTTCCGGTTCGATTCTCCGCTCCAACTCTTCGAACGGTGGGTACTCGTCGATGACTATGAGATCGCCGATACGCACATCCCAAAAGGAGACAAGATCGCGATGCTCTTCGGATCGGCGAATCGCGATCCGCGCAAGTGGGAGAAACCTGACCGATTCGACATATCGCGCGGCGATCCAACACACGTCACCTTCGGTTGGGGTTTGCACCACTGTATCGGTGCCCCTCTCGCCCGTCTTGAAGTGGCCTCTGTCCTCCAGGAACTCGCTACACGTTTTCCCGAGGCCCACCTCGTGTCACAACCGGTCCGCCACGAAACCTTCGTCATCCACGGATACGAGGCCGTCAACATCTCGCTGCGTTAGCGCACTTTGGAAATGGGCGGGATCGGTGGGTACCGGGGGATACGACAGGCAGTAGTACGTCGTACGTATCACGTAGTACGACATGCGATCAGGGGGTGGCTAGCGGATAACGGCGGTAGCTCGTCAACCGATCGCCGCTATCGGGTCCCCCTCTGTCTCGTACCTCGACATCTCCCAACAAGTGGAGGGAGACGAGAATCCGGTTCTACTCCTCTCCCACCTTCTGGGGGAAGTGCCGAGCCGTCGATGGTCGTGCATCAGCACAGCAATACACCACACAAGCAAGCAATACAAGACCTCCGAGTCGTACTACGTCGTTCATACTACGTACTACGGTCCGAAGCTGCACCCCATCCACATCCGAAGATCCAGTTCGCTCAGGCGTGTTGGAGTGCCCAGGCGTACATCGCGATCCCGGAGGCAACACCGACGTTGATCGAACGAGTCGATCCGTATTGGGTCACATGCAGGATTCGCCCACAGATCGTCTGCATCTCCTCTGACAGCCCTGGCCCCTCTTGACCGAAGGCGAGCACGCATCGGCGGGGGAGTGGTTCGGATTCGATCGGAGTCGACCCTGCAACGATATCGATGCCTACTATCGCCAGACGCTTGTCCGCAGCATATTGCGCGAAGTCGTCGACGGTGGGGTGGTGCTCGATGTGCTGGTAGCGGTCGGTCACCATTGCGCCCCTGCGGTTCCAACGACGTTTTCCGACGATGTGGACCGTATGCGCAAGGAAGGCATTGGCATTGCGCACAACGGTGCCGATGTTGAAGTCGTGCTGCCAGTTCTCGATCACCACGTGGAAGCCGTGGCGTCGCGTGTCGAGGTCTGCGATGATCGCGTCCTTGCTCCAGTACCGGTACTCATCGACCACATTGCGTGTGTCGCCGTTGGCAAGGAGGTCCCTGTCGTAACGTGCGTCCTGTGGCCAGGGGAGTGGGTGGGGGCCAACTCCTACTACCCGATCGTCAGTCATGTGACCCGACTTCGACGCCTGACATCATCTCGAGGGCCTTCACCAGGGCGTGGTTCCCCTCCTCGCCGAGACCCTGGTTCTGAAGTGCCCGATACATCTGGTAGACGAGCGCCGTGCCAGGGATGGGTACACCAAGGTCGTTGGCCGCAGCGAGGACCAGACGCAGATCCTTCTGTTGAAGATCGATGGTGAACCCCGGAGACCAGTCTCTCTCGATCATCTGAGGGCCGCGGTTGGACAGCATCCAGGAACCAGCCGCACCGCCAGCCACTGCTGAGAGTGTGGCTTCCAGGTCGAGGCCGCCGGCTTGCGCGAGCAATAACGCCTCAGAAACGGCGAGTTGGTTCACAACGACGAGGATCTGGTTCACCGCCTTGACAAGCTGCCCTGCCCCCTGTGGACCAACATGGGTGATCGTTGAACCGACAGCTTCGAGATACGGTGTCGATCGATCGATCTGGGAAACATCACCACCGATCATGATGCTCAGGGTGCCGTTCACAGCACCCTCGGAGCCGCCAGAGATCGGGGCATCGAGCCAGAACGCATCCAATTCGTTGACCCTCAGGGCGAGGTCCTTGGTCGCACCGGGGCTGATCGTCGAGTGGTCGATGATGAGCGATCCTGGTGAGATGCCCGAACTCACACCGTTCGGGCCAAAGACCACGGCCTCCACATCCGCCGTGTCCGAGACACATAACATCACGATGTCAGCTTCCCTGGCTACATCGCCTGGCGAAGCAACCGCTCTGCCGCCAAGCGCCACAAGGTCATCCGCTTTTGACGCGGTCCGGTTCCAGACGACCGTGTCGAATCCCTCTTTGATGAGATTCTGCGCCATCGCGTGTCCCATGATGCCGAGTCCGACGAATCCAATATCTGCCATAGTGCCTCATTTCTCGTGTTGAGAGACTACCTGTCTATGCATCACCCGAGAAATCGCGAACGCCGGGATGAGAGACGCTACAGCAACGCCGAACGACACGATGTTCGGAACATACGGGCTGAAGGCGAAAAGGACCCCCGCGATAGCTGTGCTGATGATGATCGACAGACTCTGGGACGCGTTGACGAGCCCGAGGACACCTCCTCGTACGGCATCCGGTACGGTACGGGTGGCCAACGACTGGACAGCTGGCATCGTGAGTCCTCCTCCGGCAGCGAAGAGGATGCTGCCGATAGCGGCCTGCCACGGGCTGACCATCACCGCGTAGACGCCGAGGCCGGCCGCCCTGATCGCGATACCTATCGTGACAAGCCGTGCCTCACCGAAGTAGCGGATGAACCGTGGGAGGACGCCCACCTGGGTGATGATCTGGGACAGTCCGAGAACGGCCAACAGGATCCCGACGCCGAGTTCCACGTTCGTATCGAACAGCACGGCCTGGCCAAAGAGCGCGAATGTCGCCATGAGCAGACCAAGGGAGAACTGCACCATGAAGACGATCGAAAGGGTGTACATCAGTGGCCTGTTTCCAAGCGCTGTCCTGAAGGACATCCGCACATCGTTCTTCGTCATCTCCCTCCTGTCCTCGGGGGTGTGAGACTCGTCAAGCGTGAACACGGTCAGAAGCACCACCAGGACCGCAGCAGCACCAGCAACGAAGTAGGGGAGTCTTGGCCCTCCAACTCCGACAAGAATGCCCCCAACGACGGGGCCAACGATGAAACCAAGGCCGAACATCGCCCCGATCTGGCCAAGCGCCTGGGCACGCCTGTCCGGTGGCGTGATGTCGGTGATGTATGCCTGGGCGACGACCAGGTTCCCGCCAGTGAGACCATCGAATATGCGTGCAGCGAATAGGACCCATGCCGCTCCGGCAAGCCCGAACGCAAGGAACGCCAGCACCGTGCCGATCTGTGACACGATGAGGATCGGAACGCGTCCGACCCGGTCGCTCCATCTTCCCAATATCGGACCCGCAACGAACTGCGCAGCGAAGAACACGGACACAAGCAGGGAGATCGCCATTGGGGACATGCCGAACTCGTCTTGCGCGAATATGGGTAACAGGGGGAGGATCATCCCCGAACCGACCATCTGGACGAA
>JAMBLL010000234.1 GCA_023336765.1 Actinomycetes bacterium
CGGACGAACCGCCGATGATCGTCCGGTCGAGGTCGAAGAACGCTGCTGCTTTTCTCGCCGTCATCTCACTGCTCCGATGTATTCCTCGCTCACGGCGAACGTTGTGTCTGAGCCGCTTGTGACAGCGCCAGCCATGCCGTTGATCAATGGAAGAACGGTCGCGGCGTAGAACCGGGCTGTCCCGACCTTCGCTGCCAGCCACGGAACATCGATTGCGCGTTCGACCGCTGCCGCGGCCTGGCGCGCCAGGTAGTACCCGCCCGCAAGTGTGCCCAGCATCTCCTGATACGGGGTGGCACCGGCCATGGCATCGCTTGGGCTTGAGCCAAGGAGGAACCTTGTCGCCTCACGAACTGTGGCGACCGCCGACGAGAGCGCTCTGCCGATGTCGTTGAGGTCATCGGTGTCCGCAAGCTTGGCTGCAAGAGAGTCAATCTCATCGAGGTATCCGTTGATGACGTCGCCGCCGTGCATGGGGAGTTTCCTCATGACGAGATCGAGGGCCTGGATCCCGTTGGTGCCTTCGTAGATCGGTGTGATCCTCGCATCGCGGTAGAACTGCGGGGCGCCGGAGTCCTCGATGAAGCCCATCCCCCCGAACACCTGGACGCCGATGGACGCGACATCGACACCGTGGTCGGTACACCACGACTTGGTGATCGGTGTAAGAAGAGCGAGTCGGTCTCTGGCTGCGTCGCGTTCCTCCTGAGTAGCAGCGCAATGCATGCGATCGTCGGCTGCGACGGCGTCGTACACCAGGCCACGCATCGCCTCGGTGTAGGCCTTCATCGTCATCAGCATGCGCCGGACATCGGGATGTTCGATGATCGGAGCTGGCTTGCTTCCGCCCATCATCCTTCCCTGCGTGCGTTCCTTGGCGTATGCCGAGGCATGCTGATAGGCCCGTTCCGCAACGGAGAGTCCCTCGAGGCCAACCTCGAGGCGAGCTTGGTTCATCATCGTGAACATGTATCTCATGCCCTGGTTCTCTTCACCGATGAGATACCCCGTGGAATCCTCGAACGAGAGCACACAGGTCGGGCTGGCATGGATGCCGAGCTTGTGTTCGAGCGACACGATCTCCACCGTGTTGCGTTCTCCCGGTGTCCCATCGGCGTCGAGCAGGTACTTGGGGACGAGGAAGAGCGAAATGCCCTTGGTGCCCACTGGCGCGTCCGGTGTGCGGGCGAGGACCATATGGATGACGTTGTCCGTGAGGTCGTGGTCACCCCACGTGATGAAGATCTTCGTCCCGTTGATACGGTATGTGCCGTCGTCGTTGCGGTCCGCTCTGGTTCGTAGTGCCCCAACGTCGGATCCAGCCTCAGGCTCTGTGAGGACCATCGTTCCCGTCCACTCGCTCGAAATCAGTTTGGACAGGTAGAGGTCGCGCAGTTCGTCGCTTCCGTGACGGGTGAGGAGTGTGATCCCGCTGCCGGTGAGCATCGGATTGAGGGAGAAGGCGAGGTTCGCCGAGGTCATCATCTCTGAGATGGCGATTCCGAACGTCTTGGGGAAGCCGTGCCCCCCGTACTCCGGTGACCCGGTCACGGCTGTCCACCCCGCATCGACGAGTTTGTTCCATACGGGCTTGAACGCCTCAGGTGTGATCACCTGTCCGTCGACGAGAGTGGCGCCCTCCTCGTCTCCGATCTCGTTCGTGGGTGCGAACACTTCGGAGAAGAAGCGCGCGGCCTCATCGAGGGCTCCTTCGATCATGTCGGCGTCGACGTGGTCGAACTCTGGCGCCTCGATGATCGACCCGATGCCTGCGATCGTGTCGAGGGTGAAGATCATGTCACGAACGGGAGGGGTGTAGGAAGCCATGGGGGAAGAATAGTTCACAGTCAGACCGATGACCGCCATCCGTCATCCGCCAGAGCACCGCGGCGCCTTCTTCGCGGAATGCGAAGAGCGGAGAGCGCCATTCGCGGTAGCCTCCCAGTTTCATCTACTCACCGGAGTTCCCCCATGCGTTACCGTCGTTTCTTTCTGCTCGTTGCCGCCCTTGGCATCGTTGCTGCTGCATGCAGCAGCCCAGACGATGGCGCCACGGTTGCTCCGACAACGACGGAGGTATCCGTGACCGAAACTCCAGACCCGCCAGCAGTCGCAAGTGTGACCGGCGATCTTGTAGCCCAGGACGGAGACGTCGTTGAGGTGCATTACGTTGGCACGCTCGACGACGGCTCACAGTTCGACTCCTCACGTGATCGTGGAACACCGTTCAGCTTCACGGTTGGAACAGGCCAGGTCATCTCCGGGTTTGATGTGGCGGTGCGCGGTGCACAGGTGGGCGAGACCAACACGGTCCGTATGGAGGCCGCAGATGCCTACGGCGAATGGACCGAGGAGGCTGTCGTCGAGTTGCCCTATGACTCAACCCAGGGTGAATTGGTTGCCGGCGACACCGTGACGCTCAGCAATGGTCAACCCGCTGAGGTCCTCGAGGTCTCTGCGGCAACCGTCAAACTCGATGCCAATCACCCCCTCGCTGGTGAAGCACTCACGTTCGAAATCGAGATCCTGGTCATCAGCCGCCCGTAGA
>JAMBLL010000235.1 GCA_023336765.1 Actinomycetes bacterium
ACATGTTCGGCCCATTGCCGCTTCTGCTATCGCGAAGAGTTGATCAGTCGCAAGGACATCGAACGCCTGGACGGAACCGTCGCAAAAAAGGGCCTGGCCCAGATTCAGGAGGTCACGGACTACGTTCGTGGTCACAACGACGCCGTTGCGGCCAATGGCGGTACGCATCCCGAATCTGGACGCGAGAAGCTGCGGGAGATCCTCCTGTCGGGAGGTGATCCTATGGTGCTCCCGAACTCGAAGATCGCAGCGTGGCTGTCAGCGCTCGCCGAGGCTGGCGTTGAGTCGATTCGACTCGGCACGAAAGAGATGGCGTTCTACCCAAAGAGGTTCGACGATGCGTTCCTCTCGATGCTCGACGCGTTCCATGAAACATACCCGGAGGTCGGATTCCGGCTGATGGTCCACTTCAACCATCCTGACGAGTTCCTGGTGAAGGACGAGAACGGTGACTACATCGAGAACGACAACGGCACATTGAAGTGGAACAAGGACACGCGGCATGCAATGGATGCTGTTGTCTCACGCGGGTGGCTCAACGTTGAGAATCAGGCACCGATCATCAAGGGGATCAACGACGATCCCGATGCCCTGCGGATAATGCAGAGGTCGCTGTACCGGGTTGGAGTCGGAAACCATTACTTCTTCTGTGGCCGTGACATCGTTGCGTATCAGGCGTTCAACGTGCCGATCGAAATGGCGTGGAACATCCTCAACGAGTCCCAGAAAGGGCTCTCAGGAGTCGAGACCCATGCCAGACTTTCGATCACCCATTACAAGGGCAAGACCGAGGTCGTAGCGGTGACCAACGAGCCGATCCCCGGTGTGCCACTCTCGCAGAACGGTGTCCTGATCTTCAAGATCCTGAGGAACGCTGCAGACGCACCGGACCGAGGGAAGGTGTGCATCGTGGGCCGCAACCCCGATGCGACCTGGTTCGATGACTATGAGGACAGAGTCATCTTCGATGAGGCTGGGCTCTTCGATTATGCGCGAGTCGACAAATCCCAGGCAGAGGTCCCGGTGAGCATCGGGGCACCCAGCGGGGTATGAACGATGTCGTTGCTTCTTGACGAGGTGGTGTGGAGATGATCGACAAGACCTTAGGAAATGTGGCCGAGGCTGTTGCCGACATCCTCGATGGTGCGACCGTCATGGTCGGCGGATTCGGTGAGGCAGGAAGTCCGATCGAGTTGTTACACGCTCTGATCGATCAGGGCGCGACAAACCTCACGGTAGTCAATAACAACACCGGCAGTGGCGAAGTAGGCCTCGCGGCCCTCATCAAAGCAGGCCGGGTTGCGAAGATGATCTGCTCGTATCCGAGGACCGCCAACTCCACGGTGTTCCCTGAGTTGTATCGCAGCGGGCGTATCGAACTCGAACTCGTACCACAGGGAACTCTCGCCGAGCGGATCCGGGCCGGTGGTGCAGGCATCCCCGCCTTCTACACCGCAACATCAGTCGGTACACCACTCCAGGACGGCAAAGAAGTACGGAGATTCGGCGACAGGGAGTACGTCCTTGAGCAAGGACTCAGAGCTGACTTCGCGCTCATCAAGTGCCTCGCGGCGGACCGCTATGGGAACCTGGTGTACAACAAGACCGCAAGGAACTTCAGCCCTGTGATGGCAACGGCTGCGGC
>JAMBLL010000236.1 GCA_023336765.1 Actinomycetes bacterium
TCGTCGGCAAACCTCGGTCCTGGTTTTGACACGCTTGGACTCGCTCTTTCGCTGAGGTGCAGAGCAACCGTCGAGCCAGGCGACACGATGACGATCACCGAGCACGGTTCAACGAGCAGACTTGGTGCGAGGGACATGATCGCGCAGGCAGTCGTGCTCGCTATCGGCCAGCCAGCCCATGTGACTCTTGAGAATGATGTGCCACGAGCACGGGGCATGGGTTCGTCCTCAGCCGTGGTGGCGTCAGTTGCAGGCGCTGCGCTCAAGGCTGTTAAGGATGAAGCAGGTCCTGCCCGTGTCTATGAGATAGTTACCGAACTTGAGGGCCACGGAGACAACGCAGCGGCCGCTGTGTTCGGTGGATTCGTCGCCGTTGCCGATGGAGGGATCAAGCGACTGGAACTTCACCCATCGATCAAGGTTGTCGTTGGTATCCCGGATGACCCCTTGAGAACGGTGGATGCACGGGCAGCTCTATCTGACGCTGTTCCCAGAGACGTCGTGTGTCGGTCATTGTCGCGCCTTGCATTCCTCATCGAAGGTCTCAGAGATGCAAACGAGGATGTGCTTATCCATGCAGCGGGTGACGAACTCCATGAGGCACCGCGAGCGTCGCTGTCCCCGGTTACCGGGGAGATGATCTCTGCCGCGCTACAAGGCGGTGCGCTCCACGCCGCGTGGTCCGGTGCCGGACCTACTGCAATCGCATTCACAAAGCCTGGCTCCCTGGGGAGGGTCATCGGTGCGATGAGCGGTGTGCTCGAATCGCGAGGCGAGGTCCTGACACTCGAGGTCGACTACGACGGTCTGGTCTGATCTGCCTCAGGCGTCAGCCCGGTATTTTGCTGCGCTGGCTACGAGCGATGCGAACAGGTCGTGGGAAGTCCCGTCATCCCGCATTGCGAGAAACTCGGGATGCCACTGCACCGCAATGAACGGCCAGTCCATGTCCTCATGGTCGATCGCTTCGACTGTTCCATCGATCGCGGATGCAACGACGCTCAACCCGTCACCGAGTTCTTCGACAGCCTGATGGTGGATCGAGTTGATCGAAAGGAGACCGGCGCCTACGACATTCGAGAGTCTGGTGTTCTTCTCCACTTTGGCATGGAGGTGTGGTTCGTAGACACCCTCTCCCGCAACATCGTGATCGTGAACACCCACGTGGGAGGGAAGGTCCTGGATCAGCGTTCCTCCGAAGGCGACGTTGATCACCTGCATGCCCCTGCAGATTGCCATGACCGGCATTTTTCGGTCATGCGCCTTTCGTACGAGGTCGAACTCGAACCTGTCGCGCTCGAGGTTGACACCACGGACCGACTCGTCGGGGTCGGCACCGTAGGCGGCGGGTGAAACATCCCCACCGCCGGTGAAGAGAAGCCCATCGACCCTGTCGAGCACATCGTCGATCTCATCGGCATCCACCGGAACGAGGATCACAGGGATGCCACCGCCATGGCGTATCGAGTCGGTGTAGGTGTGTCCCGCGAGGTACGCCTTGATCTGTACTGCGGCTGCCGGAACGCATTGCGGCCTGCCTGTGATACCTATGATCGGCTTCATGGCACAAGTGTAACGAAGGCGCCGTTTCGAGTTCGACGGTCATCAGCTCTCGAAACCGCCTATCCTCTGTCGGTCAGTGCGGGTCGATCCTTCCAGCGTTCCGTACGACTCCGACCACATTTCTAACAACGAGGTTTCACCTGCATGGGTTCGCTGATCAAGAAGCGCCGCAAGAAGATGAGTAAGCACAAGTACCGTAAGCGTCTCAAGGCTAATCGCCACAAGCGCAAGAAGTAGCTTGCTCGAATGCCTCCCTTCCCGGGAGGCATTCGTCGTTTCAGGATCGATTCATGCGGTGTCCACTTGGAGGGCTACTCGGCGGCCGCGTGGATAGGAGAGCATTCGTTCTCCGTCTTCCGTTCAGCATTCGCCTCGACGACCCCCCAAGAACCTGACTCCGTTCCGGGTTTCCGACTGTGAACTGAA
>JAMBLL010000237.1 GCA_023336765.1 Actinomycetes bacterium
CGTAAATCGTAAATCGTAAATCGTAAACCGACAGAGCAGAGCGTCGTGCCGCCTGTCATCGTCCTCTTCAGCCCGTGAACACGTGCACTGACGCAAGCAGATTGTCCTGGTCGTCCGTTCCGATTCGTACGAGGTCACCTGACGCCATCGTGAACTCGATGGCGTCGAGGCCCCAGACGTTGTACATCCATCCGCCAGAGATCTTGCGGATGCCCCAACCCTGGATCCACTTGTTTCGTACAGGCGTTGCTGTCACAACGGCCGAAAGATCGATGATCCTACGCGGGCGCCCGGGACCGAAAGCGGCAGTAAGCGTGGTGTCCTCGATTCTGACTTTCAACCAACTGAACCACACAGTGATCCCAGCGAGCGCAACGAGCGATGCTGTGACGGCCCATCCGGCAAGGGTGGAATCATCGAACGCCTCTGGAAGCGTGATCGCGCCCATGATCAGCACGAACACGATGGTCCCCGCTCCCCAGTACCCGTATTGAGTGTGCTCATACGTCATATTGTCATTGTCACACGAATCGGTAAACCTTGACCGAAGGTTCAGGCGTTCTGTGTCTCTATGACGTTGATCACCTGGTCAGCTACCTGATCCTGGATGCCTCTGTCGAGGTGGCTCGTGAAGCCGACACATGAGCAACTGATCTCGCCCAGTACGTACTTGTCCTTGCCGTTTTCGTCATAGTCGAGCTTGAAGTCGGCTGTCCAGATCAGTGGGATGTCCCACCCTCCGAGTTTCTCCATCACGGTTCCGATGTTGGCGTGGAACAACTCTGTGAGTTCGGGCCAGTCTGCCGGGTCGTCGTAGCCGTACTTTGCACCGGAGAACAGTGTCGCCGAGAAGGCGCCCTCCTCATCGGCTGGCTTCTCGTGAACGACGAAGACCGGGTCTGGTCCCACGAGAAGGATCCGGACCTCCCCTTCAACGATCCTCGGCATGAACGGCATGTCGAGAAGCATGCCACCGTCGCCAACGAGGTACTGATTGCAGAAGTCCATGGACTCGCCGAGTGTGTGCATCTCGACGTGGTTGTCCACCGCTTCGGTGCACTTGATTGCGGTGTCGGGCGGCAACGAGTCTCCTGGCTCGTAGGGGCGATCATCAACGACGGCCACGCGCCAGATGCCTTCGCCCGTCGAACCGCGGTTCTGTTTGAGGACACACTCATCTCTCGAGAGCGCAACGGGGAAGCTCTCTTTGAATTCGTCGAGGTCGTAGTAGGAGTATGTGTCATCAGGAACGAGGTCAGTGTCGGTCAGATGAATACAACACGCTTGTTCATGCTCTGCTGCTTCGTCCTGGCCTGGCCGAGCGTCGCCAGTTCGCCACCGATGGTACCGGCGTTCGGGGCGCCGGAGGTTCTGACACTGACACCTCGTATGCTCTCGATGTGTACGAATCTGATACTCCTGAGAGCGATACTGATGATGGGTACTGGGGTGCCCTCGAAGGTGAGGTACCAGGAGAGCCAGCGCCTCTCGGTGGCGATCTGCTCGACAGCACGCAGGACGATCGGGTGCATCCGGTACCAACTCGGCCCCGTAGGGAACGGGTGGACGTCGACCCGGACCGGGTGCAAGCGGTGCTCAAGGACGTTTTCGGGTACGACACGTTCAGACCTGGCCAGCTCGATGTGATCGAAGCTGCACTCGATGGGACCGACTGTCTCGCGGTCATGCCGACTGGATCAGGCAAATCGCTCACATACCAGTTGTCTGCACGACTCATCGGAGGAACGACGCTTGTTATCTCACCCCTGATCGCCTTGATGAAGGACCAGGTCGATGCTGCGGCCGAGCTTGGGATCTCGGCTACGTTCATCAACTCGAGCATCGAGTACGAGGAACGAGATAGGCGAATCGCAGCACTCAAGCGTGGAGAGTACGAACTCGTCTACGTCGCCCCGGAGGGCATGAGCACTTACGTCGGGTCGGTACTCGACCAGGCCGACGTGCGTCTTGTTGCAGTCGACGAGGCCCATTGCATCAGCCAGTGGGGGCACGATTTCAGGCCCGCTTACCGCAAGCTCCAACACCTCAGGTCACGTTTCGGCGTTCCCGTCCTCGCTCTCACAGCAACGGCGACGTCCCGAGTCCGCGGTGACATTGCGACACAACTTGACCTCGAGGAGCCGAAACTCGTCCAGACGTCGTTCTTCAGACCGAACCTGAAACTCCACACCTACAAGAAGGGCACCCACAACGGTGTCAAGATCCAGGTCAGGGAGTCGATCGGGAAGATCTGCGTGTCGAAACGTGGGGAGAGCGGCATTGTCTACACACTCTCGCGCAGGGCAGCGGAGTCGACAGCCGCTTACATCAGGACGCTCGGCATTCGGGCTGCTGCCTACCACGCTGGGCTCGAAGCTGACGAGCGCACACGCGTCCAGGACGACTTCATCCGGGATGAGATCGACGTCGTGTGTGCAACCGTGGCGTTCGGAATGGGCATTGACAAGTCCAACGTCCGGTTCGTGATCCACAGGGACATGCCGAAGTCGATCGAGGGGTACTACCAGGAGATCGGTCGTGCGGGCAGAGACGGTCTGGACAGCGATTGTTTCCTGTTCTATTCGTGGGCAGACGTGATGAGCCTGGAGCGGATGGTCTCTGACAGTGACAACGCTTCGACCCAGAGCAGCCAGGTGCGCAGGATGTACGACTTCGCTGAGTCCAACCGCTGTGCTCATGTCGGTCTTGCGTGGTGGTTCGGTGAGGCGATCGACGATTGTGGGTCCTCGTGCGACCGGTGCGGAGACCTCGGGTTCTCTCTCGGGGCAATCGCCGTGCCCACGGCAAGTTCCATGGGAGGCAGGGGGTCGATGATCGTCGAGGAGGCGACTCCCGAAGATCAGGAACTCTTCGAAGAGTTGCGCGGATTGCGCAAGCGCCTGGCCTCGGACCGAGGCCTTCCCGCCTACATGGTCTTTAGCGACGCGACATTGAGAGCGATGGCGGTTCGTCGACCAATAACGGAACACGAACTGCTCGCCATCCCTGGCGTCGGCGCAAAGAAACTCGAGACCTACGGTGACGACTTCCTTGATGCGCTTCGGCAGTGGTCGCCCGCTGGCGGGAAGGGCACGGACTCAGAATCCGGCCTCTGACCACTGGGGACCGTTGTTCCTATTGGCGCTCCTTGCGTCCTTATCTCGCATGGAGGTTCCCACATGCGCTTTGGGTATCTAGCGATTCGGTTCCAGGTACTCGGATGGGATGTACAGGGAACTCCAATCGGGTGTGACATAATCACCCTGAGGTTGTCTGTCGGGTAGGTTCAAGGGAGGTCGCGTGAGGTCGTCGTAGGGGATCTGACCGAGAAGATGGCGGATGATGCTCAGTCTGCCTGCCTTCTTGTCGTTCATGTCCGCAATGACCCACGGCGCCCATTGTGTGCTCGTGTACTCGAACATGACATCTCTCGCTCGTGAATAGTCAACCCACCTGGACCGAGCCTGAAGATCCATCGGGCTCAGCTTCCACCTACGCTTGGCGTCCGTGTTTCGCCGCTGGAACCGACGCTCCTGTTCGTCGTCGCTCACATGGAGCCAGTACTTGATGAGGATGATGCCGTCATGGACAAGCTCCTCCTCGAAACGGGGTCCGAGTTGTAGGAAGCGCTCGTACTCGGCGTCGGTACAGAAGCCCATTACCTTCTCCACTCCGAGCCGGTTGTACCAGCTGCGGTCGAAGAGCACCATCTCGCCGCCAGCGGGGAGGTGAGGGATGTACCTTTGCAGATACCACTCGGACTTCTGGCGCTCCGTCGGCGTTGGGGTTGCAACGGTTCTCACGACGCGAGGGTTGAGGCGCCTGGTGATCGTCTTGATGGTCCCACCTTTGCCTGCTGCATCACGCCCCTCGAAAATCACGACAACTCGCAGGCCCTGATCAACGATCCACGCCTGGAGTTTGGCGAGCTCAGATTCCAAACCAGCTAGCTCTTGCCCGTAGAGTTTCTTCTTCATGGAGCTCCCTTGCCTCGGTACGCATCATGGTAGGTCCATGGGAACGCACCAACGGGATATCCATGGCTCGGTTGATGCCAATGTGGTCGCCATCGATGGCGTTGTCGTCGCGCTCTCAGTGCGTGGGATCGGTTCCAGAGATCGCCAATTCTTCGGAGACCACCGAATCAGGGTCTGAGGAACCGGTGGCGAAAAGGTCTGAGAACCTTTCACCAAGGTCATGTCTGAGTGTCGTCTCCACATTGTCGAGGTCGTCTCGTTTCGAGGCTGACGATGTCAGGCCTCGGTGCCTGAGGAGGGGATAGGCGGCCCCCAACAGGATCGCGGCCCGTTCAGCGTTGCCACGTTCGATCGCGATCTCAGCGAGTAGTTCAAGCACCCAGGATGTGGTCCTGTGGTCCATCGCAGTGGTCGATGCAGCGAGGGCGTCTCTCGCCAGTCGATCCGCCCTGTCGAGGTCCTTCTTGCCGAAAGCAGCCTGGGCCGTTGATACGAGTCCCCAGCCCTCTCCCCGAACGTCACCGAGTTCGCGGAACATCTCGACGGCGGTCTGTGCCTGGACCTCTGCTGGCTCGAGATCGCCTGAGGTGAGATCTATGGTTGCGAGTGTGCTGTGCGCCCAGGCCTCAGCCCATGGATTCCCTGTGGCGTTGCCAATGATGGCAAGGTCGATGCAATCCTGGCGTGCATTGTCGAGGTCTTTGGTGGATCGAGAGATCAATGCCCGAATGGACAACATCGTGAGCCCATCCTCGGGATCGCCGACTGCTTGGGAAGCGTCGCTGGCTTGGCTGATGAGCTGCGTGGCAGACTCGATATCTCCGAACTCCCATTGCAGAAACGCACGCCATGCCAGCACATCCGACAGCCCGGGACAGGCGCCTGTGGCCGCATCGGAAAGTTGACCCAGCCATTCGGATGCCTCCTTGAGCAGGCCTTTCCAGTCCCACCAGCGTCCGAGGTTCGCTCCGATCCGTAGTCCGGTCTCGACCGATCCACCTTCTACGGTCCATGCAAGAGCGGCACGAACATTCTCGTATTCGGCGTCGAGCCGCCGAAGCCAGCTGAGCTGATCAGCGCCGAAGATGCCGGCCGACGCGGAGTCGACGAAGCGGTCGAATATCGCGAGGTGGCTGTCGCGTACTGTTGTGAGCGACTGTTCATCCAGTTGCCCCATGCAGTACTGGCGAAGCGTTTCGAGCATGCGATACCGAGCAGCCCCCTCGAGGTTGTCGAGTCGGAGGAGGAGCGAACGATCGACGAAGGTCGCAAGCAGTTCGCGGGTGTCGATCTCTGAGGAATCGATGATGGATGCTGCCGAGTCCGCGTCGAAGCCACCGACGAAAACGCTCAGCTCGAGGAGCTTGGTCCGTTGAGACGGGTCGAGCAGTTGCAGGCTCCACTCAACGACGGCAGCGAGCGACTGTTGTCTCACAGGCGCCGTGCTCGAGCCTCTGGCAAGGAACGCCGTCGGGTCAGTGAGTCCTCGTGCGATCTCGATGAGCGACATCGAGCGCGTGCGCGCCGCAGCGAGTTCGATAGCGAGGGGTACGCCGTCAAGTGCGGTGACGATGTTCGCTATCGCAGCGAGATCATCGTCGCTCCAGGTACCGCCCGAGGCGCCCGGTGGAGCTGCCCGGTCGAGGAAAAGCGTGATGGCCGCGACATCGTCGAGACGGTCGAAGATCGAGCCAGATTCGCCCGGTAGCGTGAGTGGGCGAACCTCGTGTACGGCTTCGCCCTGGACGCCCAGTGTCACCTGGCTAGTTGCGAGCACCCGCCCCGTACTGGCTCGTTCGAGGAACACGGACGTGAACGTGGCTGCGGCATCGGCCATGTGTTCGCAATTGTCGAGCACGATCAGAGCCTCGCGTCCATCCATGTGATCGACGAGATTGTCGAGGATGTCGAGTTCGGGGTTTTCCCGCATGCCGATCGCCTGTCCGACGAAGCTCGTGAGCAGCTCGGGGCTGTCGAGCCGATCGAGTCTCACGAGCCAGGTGCCGTCCCGATATCTGTCGCTGGTGGATCTGGCAACCTCGAGAGCGAGGCGGGTCTTTCCTGCGCCACCTGTTCCGATGAGCGTGACCAAACGATGATTCATGAGCTGGTCCGAAACCGCTGCGACTTCGGCGTCTCTCCCGATCAGTCGATTCGGGGGCGTAGGGATGTTCCCTTCCACCAGATGCTGCGGAGCGCCGGCGACAACGGGTGTGAGGTCCGGATCCTGATCGAGAATCTGCTGCTCGAGATCTCTGAGCTCAGAGGAGGCTTCGATACCGATCTCGGTGAGCGATTGGCGTGCCTGTTGGTACACGCGCAGAGCGTCTGTTTGGCTGCCGTTACGGTACAGAGCTGTCATCCGGCGGGCCCAGAGGCCTTCACGTGTGGGGTGTTCCATCGTCAACTTTGCGAGTGTGGGAACAACCTCGGCATGCCTGCCCTGGGCGAGAGCGATGTCGATGCGCAACTCCTCGGCAGCGAGGTGTTCGGCGTCGAGCCTCGTCGCATCTGCCACTGCGAACTCCTCGTAGCTGAATTCTCCAAGAGCTGAGCCTCTCCAGAACGCGAGGGCAGTACTGATGCTTCGACCAGCACCGACGAAATCGCCGACGGTGAACTTTGAACGGGCGTTGAGCACCTCGTCAGTGAATTCTGTTGCGTCGAGTGCTGTGGTGTTCGCGTCGAGAACGTAACCCTTGGAACGGGTCACCAGATGCACAGGTGCTGATGGATCGGATTCAAGGACCTTCCTGAGTTGGGCGATCTGGTACTGAAGCGCGTTCTGGGGGTTCTTGGGCAGATGGTCGCCCCAAACAGCTTCGATCAGCACATCTGGTGAAACAACTTCGCCGTGATGGAGAGCGAGAACGGCAAGAACGGTTCGTGGTTTCGGGCCACCGAGCGCCAGGACGTCGGCATCGGTTGCCACCTCGATTGGTCCAAGGATCCGTATCTGCATGGAAGGACTGTACCCAACAGCGTGGGGTCCAAAGGGCGAACACAGTCGATGCACAGTGAGCGCACAGGTGGAGATGTGACACTTCCGAGAGAAGGGAGACGCATGCAGCGCCTGAGCACTGATCTGATGATCGACGCACCTCGCCATATGGTCTGGGATGCCCTCGGGGACACCGAAGCTGTCGTGATGTGGAATCCCGGGATCGATGACATCGAATGCGTCTCCAGAATGCGCAGTGGCATCGGTGCGACTCGTCGCTGCTACACACACCCGACCGGGTGGATGACCGAGTCGGTCACGGCGTGGGTTGACGGAGAGTTGATCGTGTTCGATATCGAAGATGCTGCACCGCTCAAGAACGGAACGGCGAGGTACCAACTTGCAGATGCACGCGGTGGGACGCGTTTGACAGCGAGTTTCGAATACGAGGTGAAACTTGGGCCGCTTGGCCCTGTCATCGATCGACTCATCGTTCACAAACAACTTAGTGCAGCGTGGAATAGCGCTCTCGAAGGTCTGAAGGACTACACGGAAACACGGTCGCTCGGTTTCGAAACCGTAGGCGCAGCAAGCGCCCGGCCGGATAACAAACAGGAGAAGAAGATGGAACCAATCACAACAGCACTCGTCACAGGGGCAACATCCGGACTCGGATTCGAGGCCGCAGCGCAGCTTGCGGACCAGGGAGCGACGAACGTGATCATCACGGGACGCACCGAGGAACGGGCGTCACAGGCCCGTGACGCACTCGTAGCAAGAACTGGAAACGATGTGTTCACGACTCTGGTCGTTGACCTGAACCGGTCGGTCGATGTCAAGTCCGCCGCCGACGAACTCGCAGACAGAGGAGTCTCGATCGATTTCTTGCTGCTCAACGCCGGGATGGTGTCTGGCTCGGCGCTCGTCAAAACCGATGAGGACGTCGAGATCACGTTTGCATCGTCACTGATAGGGCATCACGAATTCACGATGAGGCTCCTTGAGGACGGCCTTCTGTCGGAGAAGGCGCGCATCGTCATTGCCGGATCAGAGGCCGCGAGGGGAGACGTCCCAACGTTCAGCCCAACCGATCTTGGATCCCTTGCTGATAAGAGCTTCGATGGTGATCTTGTTGCAGCAGCGGAGGGCATTATCCGGGCCGATGAGTCGATCAAGTACAAGCCAGCCACAGCGTATTCGGATGCCAAGGTCTTCGTTGCCTGGTGGAGCGCCCAACTGGCCACAAGGCTCCCCGAGGGGATGACGGTCAATGCTGTGTCACCCGGGAGCGTGCCAGGGACGGAAGCCGGCCGAAACGCGAACTTCTTCATGAAGTTCATCATGATGCCCATGTTCAAGTACGCCCCGAAGAAGCTCGGTATGGGTGCACACGTATCAGATGGAGCGGGACGGTACCTAGAAGTTGCGGGATACAACGGCGATGTGTCCGGCGAGTTCTTCGCATCCGCTCCCAAGAAGATGACTGGTCCGATCGAATCGATGCAGATGCCACACTTCCACGATGAGGCGTACCAGCAGGCAGCATGGTCAGCGGTCGTCAAGGTGTCTGGGGGTGTCGACTACCCGGTCAACGTATAGCCTGGCCCACGACTGACAGGTAACCCGGTCCTGCGTGGATGAACATCGTGTCTCATCTACGCAGGACCCTACGTATGTAATGGTCAGTTCGTGACGATCTCGTCGATGGTCTCATAACCGCTGTATTCGGGATCGAGAACCGTGCCGACGCCGCGCCCGTACGCCCCGACCGCTTCCCCGATGCCACCGTGAAACGTTGGATATGGGTAGATCATGGTCTGGAGCTCTGCAACAGGGATCTGTGCATGGACCGCGAGCGTGAGCATGCCAAGCACCTCACCTCCTGATGGTCCCACCGTCGTCGCACCGACGAGCGTTCCCCTCGATCGGTCGATGACCAACTTGATGACACCGCTGCTCGTGGCGTGCAGCCATCCACGGAACGTAGCAGAGAGCGATTTCGTGACGGTGGCGACTTCGATCCCTGCATCACGGGCAGCCACCTCGGTCATGCCGACCGCACCGACTTCCGGGTCGGTGAATGTGACCCTCGGCACGGCGTCGTAGCGGGCGATCGGATGGGTCCCACCCAGGATCTCGCCTGCGATGATCGCTGCGTGATAAGCGGCGACATGGGTGAACATCGGCTTGCCTGTGACATCGCCCATCGCCCACACACCCTCGGCAATCTGCATCCGCTCATCAACGGGTAGAAAGCGAGCGCCCTCGTCGATGTTGATGTGTTCAAGGCCAAGCCCTGAGAGACTGACCTTTCTGCCAGTCGCAAGCAGGAGCCGATCGCCACGAACACGTGAACCGTCGTCGAGGTCTGCCACTATCTGAGCCCCGTCCTGGCTCAAATGGGTGACGTGTGACCCTGTGTGGACCGTGATTCCCTCATCTGCAAACGCAGCCTCGATGACTGCCGACGCCTCTGGCTCCTCTGCAGCAAGAATGCGCCCTCTGCCCTCGATGATCGTGACATCGGTCCCGAACCGGGAGAGGACTTGTCCGAGTTCACACCCGACAGCACCTCCACCCAG
>JAMBLL010000238.1 GCA_023336765.1 Actinomycetes bacterium
GAGAAGAACATCATCGTCCCGTCCTGGTAGAACAACGGGTTGTCGATTCCAGCGAACCCTGGGGACAGGCTGCGCTTGACCACGATGACCGTCGCGGCATCCTCGACGTCGAGGACGGGCATCCCGTAGATCGGGCTGTTCTCATCGGTGTGCGCAACGGGGTTGATGACATCATTCGCACCGATCACGAGCACGACATCGGTGTGTCCAAACTTCGGGTTCGACTGTTCGAGGTCAAGCAACTTGTCGTAGGACACATCGGCCTCTGCAAGGAGCACGTTCATGTGTCCCGGCATACGTCCGGCGACTGGGTGGATCGCGTATTCAACGTTGACGCCGCGCTCTTCAAGAGCGGATGCGAGTTCCCTCACTGCGTGCTGGGCCTGGGCTACGGCGAGCCCGTACCCGGGGACGACGATCACGTTCTGGGCATAGGAGAGGGCGATCGCCGCATCTTCTGGGGTCGCCCTCTTGACCGGTTTCGTACCGATTTCCTCGTCGCTTGCAACCGTCCCGCCGAAGCCGGAGAACAGGATGTTGGGAATGGACCGGTTCATTGCAACCGACATGTCGAGTGTCAGGATCATGCCAGCGGCACCGACCAGGGCACCACCGATGATGAGCGCCTGGTTCCCGATCGTGAAACCTGCCATTGCGGCAGCGAGTCCAGAGAACGAGTTGAGCAGCGAGATGACGACCGGCATGTCTGCACCGCCAATCGGCAGCACTGCCGTGACACCGAGGATGAGGGCCAGAGCCGTGGCTCCCCAGTACGCCGCGGGGGAGTTGGTGACGACTGCAACGACCGCGACGATGACGAGCAACGCGCCGATAACGGCGTTTGTTGCTGGCCCACCGGGGATGGCAACGGGTTTGCCGCCAATCAATCCTTGCAGCTTGGCATATGCGATCATGGAACCTGTGAGCGTCACTGCACCGATGGCCAGGGACAGTGCCGTTGTGACACCGGTTTCTGTTGGTAGGAGGGCATCGGTTCCGACGATGACGGCGGCTGCCACGAGGGCGGATGCGCCACCTCCAAAGCCGTTGAACGCCGCAACGAGTTGCGGCATGTCGACCATCTGAACACGCAGTGCGAGGAACGCTCCGATTGCCCCACCCACGATGATCCCTCCGGCCACGATGGCCCAGCCTGCTGTGGCGCTGACGAGATCGTGTACGACCAGGTCGAAGATGACGGTGATGATGGCGACGAGCATGCCGACCGCGGCCATACGGTTGCCCTTGCGAGCGGTCCTTGGCGAGGTCAGACCCTTGAGCCCAAGGATGAACAGGATGCCTGCAGCGAGGTATGCCAGTGCGATGACGACTTCAGTAAACGTAAGTTCGATCATCGTCACTTACCAGGGACTTTCTTGAACATCTCGAGCATGCGGTCAGTGACGAGGAACCCACCGACCACGTTGATCATCGCAAATACGATGGCGAGGAAGGCCAGGACGCCCAGGACGAAGGTATTCCCGAGGGTGACTGCCAGGATCGCTCCAACGATGGTGATGCCTGAGATGGCATTTGCACCCGACATCAGCGGGGTGTGGAGTGTTGGGGGGACACGTCGTATGATCTCGAACCCGACGAACGAGGCGAGCACGAATACGACGATGCCCTGGATGAATGCTTCGCTCATTACGCGGTTTCTCCGGACTCTGGGCTGTGTGTGATTGCTGGGCCGACGACGGCATCGTCGGGGTCGAGGGCGAGTTCGCCGTCAACGACCATTCGTTTGATCATCTCGAGTTGGTTGCGGGCGTACATACGGCTTGCGTCGGCCGCGACCCTGGCTGCAAGATCGGTCGGGCCGAGGACTCTGACACCTGAGATGTTGACCTCTTCGTCAGGTTTGGAGCCTTCGACGTTGCCTCCAGAGGCTGCGGCCATGTCGATGATGACCGAACCTGTCCGCATGCCTTCGACGGCGGAACGGTCGATGAGGCGAGGGGCGGGGCGCCCAGGGATCTGTGCGGTCGTGATGATGAGGTCGGAGTCTGCAACCGCTGATGCAAGCACCTCACGCTGCTTGGCTGCGGTCTCGGCGTCGACCTCTTTGGCGTAGCCGCCCTCATCCATCTTCTGTGTGGGGGCTTCGATGAACTTCGCACCGAGACTCTCGACCTGTTCCCTGGTTTCTGGCCTGATGTCGTAGGCGCTCACGATGCCACCGAGCCTTCGGGCCGTGGCGATCGCCTGGAGTCCCGCGACACCGACGCCGAGGATGAGGATGCGCGCTGGGGGTACGGTGCCTGCCGCAGTGACGAGCATCGGCATGAACTTGGGCATCTCTGTGGCACCGAGAAGAACAGCGGCGTATCCAGCTGCGGTTGCCTGGGATGACAGGGCGTCCATGCTCTGTGCGAGGGTCGAACGAGGGACCTTCTCCATGGCGATCGTTGTGACACCACGCCGGGCGTACCCGGCAAGTTCGTCCTCATGGTTCGTGGGGTCGAGGAGGCCGATGACGATTCCACCGCCTCCGAGTGTGTCGATATCAGCTGAATCGGCAGGGCCGACCGTGCACACGATGTCGAGGGGAGCAGCGTCCTGGAGGGAGGCAACGATGTGTGCGCCTGCCTCTTCAAAGTCTTGATCTGTGATCCCCGACAGTGTCCCGGCACCGGATTCAACGGTGACGTCGAACCCGAGTTCGACCAACGATGAGACCGAAGCAGGCGCCGCCGCGACCCGTGCTTCGCCGGAAATTGTTTCCTTGCGAATCCCTAGTTTCATGGTCAGGAATGGTAAAGACCGGAGGGTCTAAGTGCTAACTGGGGGTATGAATCGTGAATCGTAAATCGTGAATCGTAAATCGTAAATCGTACGATCGTAAATCGTAGATCGTAGATCTTTTACGATTTACGATTTACGGCTTCCTGTATCTCAGCCTTCGCTACGTCATCGAGCGCTCGAAGTGGTTTCCTTGCTGGGCCTGGCGTCATGCCTGTAAGCGATGCGGCGTATTTCGTTCCCGGGACTCCGCGTGGTTCGATCACGGTGACCATCGCAGCGAGGCGGTCCTGAGCGTCGGTATCGCCCGCAACGGCAGATGTGACCGTTGCAAACGCATAGTTCGCGCTTGCAGTGATCGCTCCGTATGCCCCACGGGCAACGCTTTGCGACAGCACTCGGGAATTGCCTGCGTAGACGATGAAGGAATCATCCATGATCCGGGAGATCGCGTCGAGACGCGTGGTGTCTCCGCCTGAGTCCTTCATGCCGATGATGTTGTGGTGGCCGGCGAGTTCCGCGACCGACTCACACGGGAGTTCGTATCCGGTCACATTCGGCACGGTGTAGAGGAACACGGGAAGTGGGGAGGTGTCCGCCACGGTCTCGTAGTAGTCAACGACCCATTCTCGATGTCCACGCACGAGCGCGGTGGGTGTGACGACGAGCAGAGCGTCGGCCTCGGCATCAGCGATCTCACATATCTGGCGCTCGGCCTGGCGTATCGACTGTGCGAACACGCCGGCAACGATCGTGAGGTCGCCGAACGCGTCGCGTGTGGCTGTGACCAACTTGGACCGCTCACCGTTCTCGAGGTACGGTCCCTCTCCTGTGGATCCTCCGATGAGCACTCCACCCGCCCCGGCATCGACAGCGACACCGACATTACTGATGTGAGCATCAAGGTCGATTTCGCCCGCGTTGTCCATCGCAGTTACGAGTGCGGGCATGACCCGCGGCCACTCAATGGTCATGCTTCGTATTCCCCTGATGTCACATCGCCTCCGTGTCCGGTCCAGTCAGTATGGAACCACTCTCCGCGCGGTTTGTCGATTCGTTCATACGTGTGCGCTCCGAAATAGTCCCTTTGGGCCTGGATGAGATTCGCTGGAAGCCTTGCAGATCGGTAGGAGTCGAAGAACGCAAGTGCAGACCCGTATGCGGGAGTCGGTATTCCAGCGGTCGCAGCACGCGCAACGGTGCGGCGCCAGCCGGGAAGCGCGTTCTTGATCTCTGATGAGAAGAACTCGTCGAGCAGCAGGTTGGCGAGGTGAGGCTGAGAACGATACGCATCCGTGATGTTGGCGAGGAAGCGTGACCGGATGATGCACCCAGCCCTCCACAGTCCAGCGATGGTCCCCGGGTCAAGATCCCACCCGTAGGTTCTACCTGCGGTGTTGATCAGCATGAAACCCTGGGCATACGACACGATCTTCGATGCGTACAGGGCGTCGTGGAGATCATCGAGTGCATCAGCAGTGTCGAACGGGGTTGTGTCGATGGGCGCGTCGAACACGGATGCAGCGGTCGCTCGTTCGTCAATGAGGGCGGACACCATGCGTGCGTAGACGGATTCGCCCACAAGCGTGACGGGCATCCCCTCATCCATCGAGGCGTCGACGGTCCACTTCCCTGTGCCTTTCTGCCCTGCGGCGTCGAGGATCAGGTCGATGGTCGGGGTCATATCGTCCTCGGAATGTGCGAGGATCTCAGCGGTGATACCGATCAGATA
>JAMBLL010000239.1 GCA_023336765.1 Actinomycetes bacterium
CGCAATATCTTGCGGTTCTGGACGCCAAAGTCCTGATGACCGGTGATTTGGACGAGGGTGTCTGAGTAGGCGACGCCGCCGCCCCAGTCGGTGAGGGTGTCGTTGGTGAGAGAATTCGCGGTTGCACCCGTGCCGTTGTGATCCGAACTCCACCAGCCAAAGGGGACCGCGACGACGCCGGGACGGAGTCTGTCGGTGACTCGGACCTCGAGTTCGAGGGACGACCGGTCGTTCCATACACGGGCATGGTCACCTGACGCGAGACTTCGCTCCTGGGCATCGACAGAACTCATCTCCACAAAGGGCGTTCCCTCACGCGGCCCATGGTTGGGGAGGTGTGTGTAGCTGGAGTTGAGGAACCGAACATGGTGTTTCGGAGTGAGGAGCGTCAGCGGGAACCTCCCATAGATGGGACCACCAGCAGCAGGACTCTCTGAGGGAGGGACAAAGGCCGGGAGAGGCTCCTGTCCGTCGGCTTGTAATGACTCGCTGAACAGTTCGGCCTTACCGCTTGGTGTTGGAAACTCACCGGACGCATAGGGAAGAACCTCGTCTGGGATGTCGAGCCTGACGAATCCATCGGTACGGATCGCGTCGATGTCCACTCCGGTGAGAGCAGATAGCAAGAGGCTCTCATCGTCTTGGAACAGTTCAGGATCTGTGAGTCCGATGGCCCGTGAGAGCCTCCGCCAGAGTTCGGTGTTGGGGACACTCTCACCAAGAGGGGCGATTGCTGGCTCGTTCCATCCGAGATACATGTGACCCCATGAGGCGACGACGTCAAGCTGTTCGAGTTGGGTCGTTGCGGGGAATATGACGTCCGCGTAACGAGCGGTGTCGGTCATGAACTGTTCGCTCACGACCGTGAACAGGTCCTCGCGTTCGAGGCCTTCTCGAATCAGTTCCGCATTCGGGACCGTGACAACGGGATTGCCGTTCCACACGACCAGCGCAGAGATCGCCGGATCAAGCGTCCGGTCGGTGAGTACACGGCCCAGATGGTTCATGTTGATCTTCCGCCGATTGGCGCTCCCCGAGGGATCGAAGACCGATTCGTCCACGTTGGCATCGGCGTAGATTCCCGTGGACCGGGCAAGACCGCCACCGAGATGCTTCCACGACCCTGTGAGTGTCGGGAGGCACGCAAGCGTACGGAAGAACATCGCACCGTTCTCGTGGTGCTCGGCGCCAATGAGCGTGCGGATCATGGCCGGGCGCGCCGACCCGTACATGCTTGCGAGTCGTTCGATGTCATCAGCATCGATACGGCACACCTCAGCGGCACGTTCGGGTTGCCAATCGGCGACTCTTTGGGTCAGCTCCTCGAATCCTGTTGTGTGCTTGGCGACGTACTCCTCATCGATGAGGCCGTCGCGGATAAGGATGTGCATCATTGCAAGCATCAGGGCCGTATCTGTGCCGGGGAGCGGCTGGATGAACCAGTCTGCAGCTTCGGCTGTGGCAGTCCTCATCGGGTCGATCACGACGACCGTTGCACCGTTGGCGCGGGCCTTTTCGATGAACGGCCAGAGATGACGGTTCGTCAGCTTCGTGTTGGTCGCCCACAAGATGATGAGTTCGGAATGCTGCACATCGCTCGGGTCGGATCCCTTGCCAGAGCCAATCGTCACAGCGAAACCAGCACCTGCTGTCGCTCCACACAATGATCCGGTGAGTTGGCTTGCACCCAGTGCAGCGAAAAGTCGGCGGTCAAGTGAGCTCATCTGGATCAGGCCCTGGGTACCCGCATCCCACCACGGCAGGATCGCCTCACCACCTGAGCGGTCGATGATCTGATGGAATCGCGATGCAACCTGGTCAAGCGCCGTTTCCCATGAAACCTCTTCGAAGCGGCCCTCGCCCTTGGTTCCCACACGGATGAGAGGATGCAGGATCCGATCGGGGCTATAGACACGGTCGAGGAACCGGTTCACCTTCGGACACAGCTGTCCGCGCGAATATGGGTGCTC
>JAMBLL010000240.1 GCA_023336765.1 Actinomycetes bacterium
ACCTCCCATATCGATGGAAGGATCATTCAAACCGTAAACGATGTCCTGAGGGAAAACCGTAAACGATGTCCTAAAGGTTCCCCGCTATCAGCTATCAGCTATCAGCAAGAACTCAGAGGTTCGCCAAACGGCGTCATCCGTGTGCGATCCATTGTTGACGGCTGAAGGCTGAGGGCTGACGGCTTTCCTACGCCTTCCCCGCGTTGACCACTCGCTCGATCGCCACGTAGACATGTTCGGACATTCCGGCGTCCTGTGGGTCAAGCAGGTTCGCCATCACCTTGAGCGTCCATTCCATAAGAGGTCGTGAACGTAGCCCTACGGTGGTCAGTGTCTTCATGATCGCTGGGTTACCGATCGCCTTGACGAATACCCGTGCAACGCGGTGATAGTCGCCGTAGATGTCCTCGAGGTTGCGGGCGTACCCGGACAACGCTGTCTCGTCACCTGCGGCAGCTTGAGCGATGTACCTGGCAGCGAGGCGCCCGGTCTCATACGCGTAGTCGATCCCCTCACCGTTGAACGGATTAACCGCACCTGCGGCATCACCGACAAGTACCCAGTTGCGTCCGATCTTGGGTCCCACAGACAGAGACATCGGGAGCTTTCCACCCAGTGGTTTGGTGTGGGGTGTGGCCTCGGTGACCTCCCAATGCTCTGGCAAGGAGTCGATATACGCATCGAGAATGTTCGATGTGTTGACATCCTTCCATCCCCTGAATGTGGACACGAGTCCCGCACCGACGTTGATCTCACCATCGCCCAGTGGGAACACCCATCCGTACCCCGGCATTGCCTTGCCAAACCGGTCGCGGATGTCGAGTTGGCTTTCGATGAAGCGGTCATCGGAAGCGGGGCTGTCGAAGTACGCACGGACAGCGAGGCCGAAGGGGAAGTCTCGTCTTCGGTTGGCTCCGACTCCTCGCCCGAACCTCGAATTCGAACCGTCGGCGATGACGACGAAGTCAGGAGTCACGCTGCGCTCACCCTCGCCGTTGTCAAGGGTCACGCTGGTGATCCTCCCGCCATCGGTGATAGGTGTTGCCGTCGTTCCCTGTTCGACGACCGCACCTTGATGCTGAGCAAGCATCGCGACAGTGCCGTCGAGATCAGCTCTGCGCATCGTGGCACCCCAGTCCGGGAACTCCGTGTGTTGAGGCCACGGCATCTCGATCATCAGATCACCTGCGTAGGCACGCAATCCGTCCACCCGGTGCAGATCGAGACCGTCGAAATCGAAACCCATGTCGAGGAGCTGCTTGATCGCCCTCGGGGTGAGTCCGTCGCCGCACGCTTTCTCGCGTGGGTACACCTTCTTCTCCACCAGATGCACGTCGACGCCGTTGCGCGCAAGCCAGAATGCAGCAGATGCACCACCAGGGCCACCGCCAACGACAAGAACAGTTGAAGACATGCGAGGAGGGTACCGCTGGGCTGGGTTGGGGATCTCTAGGATTCGTCGGCGTCGTCGGCTGTGACGAGCCCGCAGTCGGCCTCGGCCTCTGCGAGGTCTTGCCCACCGAACGCCACCCGCTCATAGAGAGAGACCTGAGCGATCTGTTCCTCGGTCAGTGATGCGCCAAAGCTAGGCATCACACCGACACCGCCGACGGGTTTGTCCGTTGCACCGTACGTGGATTCAGGCCAACCGGTCGTTCCCGCACTCACCCACGCCACCTGGTCTGAACAGGAGCCCGCTGGAAAGGTCGCGAGGATCGCTCCGGAGCTGAACGCCGGGCCGACACCGCCACTGCCGTTGTCGGCGTGGCATGCAACACACTGTTGGTACAGCGCACCACCTGTGGCGAAGTGGTCCGCAGTCACAACACCGTATTGACTCCCATCACAGTTGACGGCTTCCCCCGTAACCGGATCAACACCGAGTTGACCGCCCGAGCCGCAATCCGGGCCATTGGGTGACACGAGGATGTAGGCCACGGCCAGCAGCGGAATCAGGATGAACGCCGCGGCGAGCCAGATCGGGTATCCCCCGGCCTTGCGCGATGGCTTGTCTTGGGCTTCCGACGTGTCTGGGGCATCGGGATTCTCAGCTTCGATGAGCTCGATGCCGTCCTCAGCGACCTCCTCGTTCTCCATAGGGGCTGCTGCTGCCTCAGGTGCGGGGGCTGGAGTTGGTGCGGTGGCTTCTGCTGGTGCGGCTGATATAGGGGCGGTGTCGATGCCTGCCCATTCGGCGAGTACGGCTTCGACGGGTTCGCCTGTCTTCTTGGAGCGGGCT
>JAMBLL010000241.1 GCA_023336765.1 Actinomycetes bacterium
ACTGTGAACTGTGAACTGTGAACTGTTTACTCTCCCACCCATGAGCACTGTCGACTGGGATACCGCTGTTTCTGTTGCGAGCCGTTTCAGCGGTTCTTATCCGCTTGCGGACACCTATCACGAGCGTAAGTTCGCGATGATGGCTGACGGTTATGTGGCACGCGCCAGTGACATGGTTGCCGACGAAACAGGGCTGAGCCTGCCGGGGTCTCCCGTGGTCGGTGTGATCAGCAGGGACGATTGGGTCCGTACCAATGCCGACTCATTCGCCGCTCTCATGTCCCCACTTGAGGATTCCCTTGCAAAGACATCTGGCATCGGGCGCGCAACTGCAGGCAAAGTGATGGGCGTGGAACTCGGAGCTGTGCTGGGATTCCTGTCGAAGAGGGTCCTTGGCCAGTACGAACTTGTGCTGCCGACGGGGCCGGACGACCGTGGCGATACGGTGTTGTTCGTGGGAGCGAACGTACTTGCCATGGAGCGGAGGTTCGAGTTCAGGCCCTCCCATTTCCGGTTCTGGGTCGCGTTGCACGAGTGTGCGCACCGTGCCCAGTTCACCGGAGTTCCCTGGATGCGCGACTACTTCCTGTCGCTGGTTGGCGAACTTGTCGCAACGTCCTCGACAAGCAGTGGCCAGGTGGCTCGTGTGGTCGGAGACCTCGCACGAGGTGACCTGTCGCGCGACGATCTTCTTGGCGACGCCGGCCTGATCGGGTTGTTCGCGTCGCCCGAGCAACAGGTTGTCCTTGACAAAGTCCAGGCGCTGATGTCCCTGCTCGAAGGGCACGGTCACATCGTCATGGACCGGATCGGCGAACGTGAGATCGTGGACGTTGCGCGAATGTCCTCAGTGCTCAAGGCCAGACGCAAGGATCCCAGGACAGCGGCATTCATGAAACTCATCGGAGTCGAAATGAAGATGAAGCAGTACGAGCAGGGGGCCAAGTTCATCACCGATGTCGAAGAGACAGCGTCGTGGGATGCCCTCTCGATGGCATGGGAATCACCAGACTCTCTGCCAACCCTTGTCGAGATCGGTGATGCTCCAAGCTGGCTCGATCGGATGCACGGATAATGAACAGGTTCGCTGCAGCGGTGGCGGACTTCGTTGGTGAGCGGTCGTGTGTCGTGGCGGTGGGTGGTGGGGCGGACTCGGCCATGCTCCTCCAGGCAACGCTCGAGGCTGACACCGGGGGTGGCGTCCGCGCCGTATTCGCTTTCCACGGCCTTGAGGCATCCCATCTTCTCGAAGCGTCGGCTCGAAAACTCACGGAGACTCTCGGAGTTGGCCTGTGCGTTGTTGACGCATCGATCCTTGATGGGTCGGATCTCGAGGCGCGAGCGCGACATGCCAGGTACGCGGCGATAGAAGCAAGCATCACGGATGAGGAACTCGTTCTGACAGGGCACACGGCAGACGACCAGGCTGAAACAGTGCTGATGCGACTCATGCGTGGCTCGGGCGCGGGTGGTCTGGCAGGAATCCCTGCAAGAAGAGGCCCGTGGACGCGGCCATTCCTCGGCTTTGGACGTCGAGAACTTCGCACGGAGGCAGAGCGGCTTGGGCTTCCGTTCGTCGACGACCCGGCCAACGACGACGACAGGTTTCTCCGATCACGGATCCGCCATCGACTCCTGCCCGAGATCGAGAAGAACTATGCGCCTGGCATCGCAGGCGACCTTGTGCGGACGGCGACGTTGCTGGCCGATGATGACGAGTTCCTCTCGTCGTTGGGCACCACTATCGAGGTGTCGACGATCTCGGGACATGTGGCACTGCCGGTTGCAGCCATCGTATCTGCACCTACTCCTGTGGCAACCCGAGCCATTCGCCGTGCGCTGCGTCAATGCGGTGATGCATACCCTGGATCACGAGATGACGTAGAAGCCGTCCTGTCAGTCGCCCACGGCGGGGCTACGGCTGTCATCGGCGGCAACATCGAGGTACGCCGGGAGCAATCGATGGTCGTACTCGCCACATCGAGTCCCGAACCGTGTGACCCCCCGCTGGAGCTGGACGCTGCATCGTCATTCGTATGGGGACATCAGCGATATCGAGTGGAGCGACGGCCGTATCCGGTTCCGCAGCGGACCTCAGGGAGATTCACCGTCGTTTCGGCACCGGTGTCTGGCGATGTGCCCGCTGTACGCGCCGTCCTGCCTGGCGACCGGATCGACATCGGAGTAGGTTCAACGCCGGTAGCCGAGACCCTGCGCGACCACGGTATTCCCGTTGGGAACCGCTCGTGTTGGCCCCTGGTCACGATTGGTGGCAAGATTGCGGCAGTACACGGCATCAGAACGGCAGTGTGGGCAGCACCACACAACGGAGACGACGTCATGATCATCGAACGGGAAGTGCATTCGTGAAGATCGGGAAAGAGATGATCTCTGCTCAGGAGATCGATGACAAGCTTGCAGAGATGGGGGCCGCGATCACCGCGGACTATCGGGGAAAGGACCTCCTGCTCGTGGGGATACTCAAGGGAGCATTCGTCGTGATGGCGGATCTCGCGAGACATATCGATCTCCCCGTCGAGTTCGACTTCATGGCTATATCGTCGTACGGGTCGGCGACCAAGAGTTCAGGAGTCGTCAGGATCCTCAAGGATCTCGATCAGGAGATCGCCGACAGGCATGTACTGATCGTTGAGGACATCGTGGACACGGGTCTGACGCTGCAATACCTGCTCAAGAACCTGAGCGTTCGCAAGCCTGCGAGCCTGTCTCTGGCCGCATTACTCATCAAGGACGGCGTCGAACGTCCACCTCTCGACATCGCATATGAAGGATTCCACATCCCGCCGAAATTCGTCGTTGGATACGGTCTCGATCTCGATGGGAAGTATCGGAACCTTCCGTACGTTGCAGAGGTGGAAGGCGTCGATTGAGCGAAACTGCTGGGAAACTTGTCAGAGGTTCGGCGTACCATGTGAGACCAGGCTCGGATCGAGGATCCGGGTGACCGCAACCCCAGAGGAGCACCGTGAACCGCACTGCGAGAACCATTCTCGTATACCTCGCTGTGATCTTCGTTGTCGTCATGGGATTCCAGCTCATCTTCAACGAGGCGACTCAGCCAACCGAGCTCAGTCTCAACGACTTCACCAGGGAACTCGAATCTGGCAACGTCGAGGATGACCTTGTCCTGAAGGACCGGTCGAATGAACTGGCAGGCACCATCAATGATGGTGGAGAGCCATATCAGTTCATCATGCGGTACCCGGCTGAGTACTCGCCAGAGATGACGACCCAACTCCAGGAATCTGGCGTCGAATTCACCGTCGATGCCGAGAACCCGTCCCTGCTCCAGTGGTTCCTCACAACGATCCTTCCCTACATTCTCATCTTCGGGATCTTCATCTTCATCATCATGCAGATGCAGGGTGG
>JAMBLL010000242.1 GCA_023336765.1 Actinomycetes bacterium
CACCACCTCATACGGAATCTTCCAACGGGACATATCTCACCTCAATGAGTCACCCCGTCGCGCTCACCACTTGAAACCAAGGCGCCGTTGGACGCCAAAGCCCTGATTGTCAGCCCTCGTATACCCGCACGGACACCACTTTGTAGGTGAAGATCCCACCGGGCGCGTCGACCGTGGCAATGTCACCGGGGTGTTTCCCCAATAGCGCAGAACCGATTGGGCTATCGGGCGAAGCCAGGAGGAAGCCGGGAGCCTTGTTCTCCGCAGCGGCGACGAAGAACTCCATCTCGTCTCCATCGTCGTCGATGACGGTCGCTACCGTTCCGACCGCAACGGCACCGGAGTCATCGACCTCAGTGACATGTGCGTTGTCGATGAGGTGCTGGAGTTGCCTGATCCTCGCCTCCATGAGGCCCTGATCGTTCTTGGCTGTGTCGTACTCGGCATTCTCTTTGAGATCTCCGTGGGCTCGTGCCTCAGCGATACGCTCAACGATCTCTTCGCGACCGATGGTCGTGAGATGGGTGAGTTCGTTCTCGAGCTTGGCAAGCGCGGCTGGCGTTAGCCAGGTGCCTTTGTTGTCAGTCATGTGATAACTACGCAGAGAGCAGCAAGCGCACCTGAGCGGTGAGACGGGACTTGCGGCGTGCAGCGGTGTTCTTCTTGATGACACCCTTGGTCACTGCCATGTCATAGCGCTTCTGGGCGAGGACGAGTGCCTCATTCGCTTTTTCAGTATCGCCTGCTTCGGCAGCGGCGATCGCGATCTTCGCACGAGTCTTCATCTCGGAGCGAACTCCGCGATTGCGCTCGTTGCGATGCGCGCTCTGACGGTTGCGTTTGATTTGTGACTTGATGTTGGCCATACGAAAGGAACCTCTTGAGGTGATGGGAGTCGACCAGATGTTAGCACCGAAACGCCGCAACGGTACACTGAAATCACTCCACCCCGCTGTGGACCCCTCCGGAGACATCCATGGATCAATCGCGTATCCGAAACTTCAGCATCATCGCTCACATCGATCACGGCAAGTCCACGCTCGCGGACAGGCTGCTTGAACGCACCGGCGCGATCTCTGAACGCGACATGAAGGCGCAACTTCTCGACGACATGGACCTTGAACGCGAGCGCGGTATCACCATCAAGGCGAACGCTGTGCGGATCGACTACACATCAAGCGATGGAGTCGATTACGAACTGAACATCATCGATACACCGGGGCATGTGGACTTCTCCTACGAGGTCTCTCGGAGCCTCGAGGCATGTGAAGGCGCCCTGCTGCTTGTCGACGCCTCCCAGGGCGTTGAAGCCCAGACACTCGCGAACGCCTACATGGCCATCGAAGGTGGCCTCGAAGTTGTGCCCGTCGTGAACAAGATCGATCTTCCCGCAGCCGACCCCGATGGTGTCGCAGAAGAGTTGGTCGGCATTATTGGCGGTCCGACCGATGAGGTGGTCAGAGTCTCGGCGAAGTCCGGTATCGGTATCGACGAGTTGCTCAAGACCATCATCGAGACTCTGCCCCCACCTGTAGGAGATCCTGAGGCACCCTTGCGAGCGCTGGTGTTCGACTCCTACTACGACACCTACCGCGGTGTGGTGGCGCTCATCAGGGTCGTAGATGGTTCGGTCTCTGAGGGGGATTCGATCGCGTTCATGGCGAACGGTGTCAAACTGACCGCAGATGAGATCGGCGTGCGCAGACCTGCGATTGAACGCACCGGCAGGCTCAGTGCAGGCGAGGTCGGCTATCTGATCACTGGTGTCAAAGAGATCGACCTGATCCGTGTCGGTGACACGGTGACGCACTCGCCTCACGGTGCATCCAATGCGCTCGCGGGCTATGACGAACCGAAACCGATGGTGTTTTCCGGTTTGTTCCCGACGGATGGCGACGACTTCGAGCGACTTCGCGAAGCTCTCGACAAGCTAAGGCTCAACGATTCCTCCCTCGTGTATTCAGCTGAGACGAGCCGAGCGCTTGGCTTCGGGTTCAGGGTCGGGTTCCTCGGTCTCCTCCACATGGAGATCGTCAGGGAGCGTCTCGAACGCGAGTACGACCTCGACCTCGTCGCGACAGCGCCATCGGTGCAGTACATGGCGAACCTGACAGACGGTTCAGCCGTCACTGTCCAGAGCCCGCAGGACCTCCCTGATTCGGCGCTGGTGGAATCCATCGAAGAGCCGTATGTCAAGGTGATGATCATCACCCCGGCTGAGTACATCGGAACCGTCATGGAACTGGTCCAGAACAAGCGTGGCGAGATGGGTGAGATGAACTACCTCTCGACCGAACGTGTGGAACTGCATTACCTGATGCCGTTGTCCGAGATCGTATTCGATTTCTTCGACCTCCTGAAGTCGAGGTCCCGCGGATATGCCTCCCTTGACTACGAGCCAGACGTGTACAGGGTGTCGGATCTCGTTCGTGTCGACATCCTCTTGAACAACCAGTCGGTTGATGCGTTCTCCACGGTCGTGCACAAGGACAAAGCGTATACATATGGACGGGCCATGGTCAAGAAGCTCAGAGAGTTGATTCCGAGGCAACTCTTCGATGTTCCGATCCAGGCGGCGATCGGGTCGCGGATCATCTCACGTGAGACTGTCAAAGCGAAGCGAAAAGATGTGACCGCCAAGTGCTACGGCGGAGACATCACAAGGAAGCGCAAGCTGCTCGAACGCCAGAAAGAGGGCAAGAAGCGTATGAAGATGGTCGGGAGCGTCGAGGTCCCCCAGGAAGCGTTCGTGGCTGCC
Source organism: Actinomycetes bacterium (assembly GCA_023336765.1). GTDB lineage: Bacteria > Actinomycetota > Acidimicrobiia > Spongiisociales > UBA5794 > JAMBLL01. Next base: position 2,759 of record JAMBLL010000242.1, read on the forward strand.
CTCAGGATCGGTGATGAGTAGTACTGGACGTTCTGTGGGCCCCAGTGCACCAAAACGTGCAGCAGAACCCTGGATACGCGCAAATGATCCTTTGTTGGCGGATGCGGCGAGGGAATGGAAGTCTGCCTATGTGCACATTCCGTTCTGTGCTCGACGGTGCCCGTACTGCGACTTTGCCATCGTGGATGAGTCCGAGGTCGGTGCGGGCGGTCACGATAGATATATCGATGCCGTGATCGCTGAGATCGCTCTGGAATCAAACTTCGCTCCATTGGACGCGGTGAACTTCGGTGGAGGGACGCCATCGCGAATCCAGCCACACCAACTCGGTCGTGTGCTCGGAGCTCTGAAGAGCCGTTTCGGCCTGGCGCCAGGATGTGAGATAAGCATCGAGGTGAACCCGGAGGACTGGTCGCATGCGTTCGCTGCTGGACTTGTTGCCGCTGGTTTCACGAGGGTTTCCATCGGTGCACAGAGTTTCGATGAGACCATCCTCGGGGTTCTTGGCCGCGGGCACGCATCCACCCTGCCCGGTGAGGTTGTCGCGTCCGCCAGGGCAGCAGGGTTCGCCTCGGTGAGCGTCGACCTGATCTATGGACATCCGTCCGAGACCACGATGTCGTGGGAAGAGACGGTCACCACAGCTCTTGAACTCCACGTCGACCACATTTCGACGTATGCCCTTACCGTGGAGCCAGGGACCGTTCTGTCACGGGAAGTGCATTCGGGGGCGCCTCGGCCAGACGACGATATCCAGGCCGACCGCTACGAGCAGTTCTGTGAGGCTTCGGCGGCCGCAGGGTTCGATCGGTACGAGGTGTCCAACCACGCAAAGCCGGGGTACGCGTGCCGCTACAACCTGGCTACGTGGGCCCACGGCGAGTACCTCGGCTTTGGGATGGGCGCCCACGACCACCGGTGGGGAACGCGATCACGCAACCATCGGAGACTTGACCGGTACTACTCCGATATCTCAGAGGGCATACAGCCCCGTCTCGGTTCCGAGACTCTCTCAACCGTCGAGCAGGACAGAGATGAGTTCATGCTCGGATTGAGGCTTGCAGCCGGTGTGCGTCTGTCCCCGTTCGCTCGGCGGTTTCTCGACGGCGACGAGGGGTCACGGTACCTTGATGCCGGGATCATCCGTGTCGATGCTGGTCGCCTTGTGGTGAACGATCCGATGCTGACCGATGCGGTTGCGCGCGAATCGTTATCACTCTCCGCTGGCGACCGCTAACTTTCCCTCATGCTCGACGATCGTAGATCCAAGGTACTCAAGGCACTTGTCGAGGAGTACATCCTCACGGGAGAGCCCGTGAGTTCCCAGACGGTGATCAACCGCAGTGGCCTCGACGTGTCCTCTGCAACGGTCCGCAACGACCTTGCAAGCCTCGAGTCCTACGGGTTCGTGGCCCAACCTCACACCTCTGCAGGACGTATGCCGACACATCAGGGCTACAGGTTCTACGTCGATCATCTGTCACCAACTCTCATGGGTGACAGAACCCGGAGCCAGATCGACCACTTCTTCCGTGACATGCACACCCAGATCTCAAAGATGTTGCAGGACACCAGCACTTTGGTAAGCGAACTCACTGAGTATCCGGCGGTCGTCGTCGGCCCAGGACGGGCGTCGGACATCATCGACGATGTCCGCCTGCTACCTATCGGTGGGACGACTCTGCTTGTGGTCGCCATTGCGGTCAACGGGAGGGTGCACCAAGAGTACGTCGACGTTGGTATCGCTGTTGACGAGTCGACCCTTGCATCTGCCGAACGTCTCGTTGCGGCAGCGTTCAGCGGTCGACCCCTTGATTCGCCTGAAGCTGAGCGCCTCAAACAGACCGATCTCCCGGCCGTTGTGAAACGCGTGATAGCTCCTGTCAGCGACCAACTCAAGTCCAGACCGTCGGGTGTGCGCGAGGTGTATGTGGGCGGTACCAGCCAGATGGCGTCGCTGTGGAGCGACCTGACAATGGTCAGGCATCTGTTGGCTCTGCTCGACGAGGAGGCGTCTCTGATCGACCTGTTGGGTGATGACACTGGCGGGACGAACGTACGGTTCGGACCCGATCTCGGAGAAGAGGATGACATAGCGGTGGTGACGGCAACCTATGAAACGCCCGAAGGGGCCAAAGGCAGGCTCGGAGTCATCGCACCCATGCGCATGAACTACAGACGCACGATACGGGTCGTCGAAGGGGTCTCAGAGGCCCTCGAGAGTAGCTTCGGAGACGAGCGATGAGCGAGTACTACAGGGTTCTTGGTGTGTCCAAGGACGCAACACAGGATGAGATCAGGAAGGCGTTCCGAAGCCTGGCGCGAGAGACCCACCCCGACGCCAATCCTGGCGATGCCGAGGCTGAGGCACGGTTTCGTGATGTAGCTGAGGCGTATGAGGTGCTCTCCGATCCCCAGAAACGGGCGAAATACGATCGGGGCGAGACCTTCGGGGGCCAGGACCTCTTCAGCCAGTTCGGCGGCATCGAGGACATTCTCCAGCAGTTCTTTGGCGGCGGATTCGGCGGATTCGGTGGGTTCGGCGGGAATCGTGGTGGCCCCCAGCGAGGCCAGGACGTGGCGTTGCGCATCGACCTCGACTTGTCCGAGGCAGCGTTCGGCATCGAACGTGACGTCGAATTCAGCGCCCTGACCCAGTGCGAGGTGTGTCATGGGTCTGGTTCAGAGCCGGGACACGATTCGGTCACCTGTCCGACCTGTGCAGGGCACGGGAGGGTTCAAGCAGCCCGCCAGACCATGCTCGGAACCATGATGACGGTTACCGACTGCCCCGATTGCTCGGGGACGGGGAGCCGTATCGACCACGCGTGCACTGTGTGTCACGGCGAGGGCCGCATGCGCGGCACGAGGTCATTGACGGTTGAAATCCCTGCCGGCGTCGACACAGGCACGCGCCTTCGCTTGAGTGGCAAGGGTGGGGCTGGTCAGCGTGGTGCACCTCAGGGCGATGTGTTCGTCGATATGTCTGTGCGATCCGACGACCGATTCGAACGTGTTGGCGATGATCTCCATCACAGGGTTTCCGTTGGTTTCACCGAGGCGACGTTTGGCATCGACGTCGAGATCCCGATGCTCGACGGTGAGATGGAGAATCTGGAGATTCCCCCTGGCACCCAGCCTGAGTCGGTGTTTCGGCTGGCCAAAAAGGGCGTGCCGCGTCTGCAACGCAGGGGTAGGGGAGATCTGCTCGTCCATATCGAGGTCGCTGTACCCACCAACCTCGATGCAGATGCAGAGAGCGCCTTGCGTGATTACGCGCAGAAACAGGGCGAGAAGCCAGGTGCGAAGAAGCGTGGCCTGTTCAGGAGATAGAGGACAGAGCACAGAACCTTTCGCTGACCGCTGGCCGCTCTCCGCCAGAAACCTCGAACCTGCCGTTTTGCGCCGACTCATATACGGACTGCTGACTGTGAGCCGTGAACTGTGAACTGTCTTCATCCTTTTTCGCGTGTTTCGGGAACCGTTCCCTATACTCACCGACACTCTTGTTGAGCAACTCCCACGCACGATGCCAGGAAAGACGAGGAGACAGGTTTGACCGTCCCGTCCGACACTGATGTTCGAGTGCGCGTCCCCTCCAACCATCTGATGGTTGAACTACTCGGTAACAGGGACGTGCACCTTCGACGCGTCGAAAACGCGTTCAAGCGTGCCCGCCTCGTGGCGCGTGGAAACGAGATCGATATCTCGGGTGATGAACGTGAGGTTGGCATGGCCCGGATCGTCCTCGACGAACTTCTCGTACTCGTCCAAGAGGGGCAGTCCCTCGATGCGGACCGGGTTGAGCGTGTGATAGAGATGGTGAAGGCGGATGTCCCGAAGCCGTCTGGTGTTTTCACGGATTCGATCTCGGTGGGTCGGGGGAAGATCGTACGAGCCAAGACGCTTGGCCAGAAGCACTACGTAGATTCGATCAGACAGAACACGCTTGTTTTCGGTATCGGTCCGGCGGGCACAGGTAAGACGTATCTTGCCATGGCCTGTGCGATCGAGGCGCTGCTGACCGGTGCGACGCGACGGATCGTTCTCTCACGTCCGGCTGTCGAAGCAGGGGAGCGGCTTGGCTTTCTCCCTGGCGATCTTGCCGCCAAGGTCGACCCGTACCTCCGGCCCCTCTACGACGCGTTGTACGAGATGCTCGGACCGGAGGAGACCGCGAGGTTGATGGAACAGGGGACCATCGAGATCGCACCTCTTGCGTACATGCGTGGTCGGACGCTCAATGATGCATTCGTTGTGCTCGACGAAGCGCAGAACACGACGCCAGAGCAGATGAAGATGTTTCTCACGCGCCTTGGCTTCAACTCGAAGATGATCATTACCGGTGATGTCACGCAGATGGATCTTGGCAACGGGATGCCGTCTGGCCTCAAGGTCGTGCGCGGTGTGCTCCACAGGGTCGACGGAGTCGGCTTCATCGAACTCACTGGTGATGATGTCGTGAGGCACCGGATCGTTGCAGCGATCGTTGATGCGTATGCACGTCACGAGGCCAAATTGAAGGCTGAACGATGAACACCATCACGCGGTGGTCCCAGAGACACTCGGTGTTCGTCAAGAGCATCATCGTCGTGATGACGGTGGCGTTCGTGGCTGTTGTCCTGATGATCGGTTACGACTCGACGACCGAGATCCCTGCGGAGATCTCGGTCGGTGCCCCTGCACCGCAGGACTTCATCGCTAACGAGTCGACGTCTGAGATCCCTGACGATGAGAAAACGGCAAGAGCTCAGAAATTCGCTGCAGACAACGTTCCGGCTCCACTCCAGATCGATAACGCGACGACACAGGTCGTTATCAATGACATCAACAGGTTCTACACCGATCTCGATGCCGGAACCTTCCTGCCTGTAGAGGATCCCGAGCCGGTGCTTGTACCCGACCTTGTCGGGTCGACATTGAGCGAAGCATCCAGAGCTGCAGCTGATGTCGGGCTGGTCACGAACATCGGTGGGTCCGTCCCGACGCTCGATGAGGAACTTGACGCGACTATTGCGGTCCAAACGCCAGCGGCGGGATCATCGGTTGATGAGGGGACGATGATCACTCTCGTGGTCTTCCGTCTTGAGGGGTCGACCACGACAACGACCCCGCAGGTGACCACCACCACCACTATCGCCGAGGTTCCCGAGGCACCCAGACGATCTGTTGAGGACCAGTTCGAACTCCTCAATGCTGAGTATCAGTCGCTCGATGATGCCACGCTGTTGAGCTTCATCGATCTTCATGAAAAGGATCTCGACCGCGTCGCCGATGGGGAGTCCAGCGTCTTTCCCGACATGCAGCTGACATCGATCGGTTGGGCACGAAACGAACTTGTGGCGGGGATAAAGGCTGCGGATCTCGAAGGTGTCAAGAACAAGTATCTCAGTCCCGACACCATTCCGCCGATCTTCATCCCTGGCATCCCCGAGGGTGATGTTCTCGAAACCCAGCAGTCTCTCGGCTCTCTGGTGTCGAATTTCCTTCAGTCGAACGAAGTCGTCGACCAACAGCAGTGGGACGCCGACAAACAGGCCGCGAGCGACGCCGTTCCGATCCAGACCACGCGGTACGTGTTCGGCGACGTCATTGCCAGAGAGGGCGACGTGCTGACTTCAGTTGAGGTTGCGGCGATCACGGAACTCGGACTGTACGAGGAAGAAGTAACGATCGTTGCACCCGCATGGGCACTCGGGCTTGTCGGTGCCATCTCGGTGCTGATCTTCGCGCTCATGGTGTGGCGTATCGCTCCAAACCAGGTGAGGCGGATTCGCGACACAGCGCTACTTGGAATCATCGTCGGTTTGGCGGTGCTGACGGCACGCGTACCTGAGTTGGTCACGAGTCCCGATAATCACAGTATCGGGTATGTGATGCCAGCGGTTGCGATCGGTGTCATGACAGCGATCCTGTTCAACCCACGCTCGGCGCTGCTCATGGTGATCCCGATGGCCGCTTTTACCGCAATAGCATCCCAGGACATCACGTTCACCGTGTACGCCGGTATAGCGGCTGCGGTCCCTGTGGCATTCGTGTCGAGTGTCTCCACACGGTCCCAGCTTCGGTTGTCTGTGATCGAATCAGCGGCTCTTGTGGTGCCCGTGGCTGTTGGCCTCGAGTTCCTTTTCCACTTCGGCTCGTCGGGAAGTTCAGCGCTCATGGCTGCGTTCTGGGCATTCGTCGGCGCCGTTGTTGGCGGTTTCCTCGCTCAGGGGATCGTGTCGTTCATGGAGACAGCCTTTGGTGTGACAACCACCATGTCGCTCCTTGACCTGCTCGACCGGAATCACCCCGCACTCAAATTGCTCGAGGAGAAGGCTCCAGGAACCTTCAACCATTCGATGCTCGTGGGTTCCCTTGCAGGCAAGGCAGCCAGGTCAATCGGTGCCGACCCGCTGTTGGCACAGGCTGCTGCCTGGTACCACGACCTCGGAAAGACAGAGAATCCGCAGTACTTTGTTGAGAACCAACTCGGCTACAACCCCCACGATCAACTGACCCCTGAGGAGTCGGCCGAGGTGATCCGAAACCATGTGAGCGATGGCCTTGACCTCGCCAAGCAGTATCGGATTCCCGAGGAGGTCGCCAACGGCATCCGCATGCACCACGGCACGAGCATTATGCGATTCTTCTACCACAAGGCACTCAAGGACAGTGACACGGTCGATCCCGACGTGTTCCGTCATCGCGGAACGAAGCCGACGCGCAAAGAGATGGCGATCGTGATGATCTCTGACTCATCTGAGGCTGCTGCGCGTGCTTACGCCCAGTCGGAGCAGCCGACCGAGGAGGGATTGGTGAAGCTCGTGGATTCGATCGTGTCCGAGAAATTGGACGACGGCCAATTCGATGAGTCCTCGTTGACCTTCGGTGAGTTGACACGACTCAAGAAGGAGATCGTGGACGGTTTGTCCGCGTACTATCACGCACGGGTCGAGTATCCGGACTTCCCAACCGGCGAGACACCTGTGGTGTCATGAACATCGCTGTTTCTGAATCCGAGCGCGGGGATGTCGATCCGGGCGCGATCACTGACTTCATCGAGGTGGTTCTTCGTGCTGAAGGCGTTTCTGACGATGCATCCCTGGCCGTGACGTTCACGAGTGTCGATGACATTGCAGATCTGAACGAACGCTTCATGGGGAAGACCGGCCCCACCGATGTTCTCTCTTTCCCGATCGAAGATGCCTCACCTGGAAACCCTCCACAGGCGCTCGATGGTGGACCGCCGCTTGTGCTTGGTGATATCTTCATCTGTAACGATGTCGTCGACACGCACGCAACTGAATATGAGAGCTCGTTCGATGAGGAGCTCTACCTGATGGTCGTCCATGGAGTGCTCCACATTCTTGGCTGGGACCACACTGACGATCGCGAGGCTGCCGCAATGGAGTCGAGAGAGGCAACGCATCTAGCCACGGTCGGTAGGACACGTCGATGATCATCGCCATTGGAATCGTTGCTGTTGCCCTGCTTATCGTTGCAGCTGTGCTGCGTGCCGGTGGTGCGAGCCTTGTGAGGACGCCATGGCCTGACGCGTTCCAGGACGCTGCGGACGGTGTTCGGGGCGCCTCAACGGTTACAGCCCTGCTCGACGATCGTATGCGTGTCCAACCTGCTCTTGGTACGACGGTGACCTTCCTGATCGTTGCGGCAGTGATCCCGTTGACCTGGATACTGACGGATGTGCTTTCCGGCGTTCCACTGGGTGCCGCGTTGGCCACGCTTGCAGTCCTCCTCGTCGTGTTCGTCGACGTCATCCCGCGTTGGATCGGAAGGAACAGGCCAGGCTCGGTGGCCTATCGTCTGTCCTCATTGCTGAAGATCGCGATCGCTTTCGGAGGATTCGCTGGCGACCTCATACCCGACCCTGACGAGGAGGAGGCCCGCGAGTCGGATGCCGATTCCGATGAGCGTGAGCTCATCATGTCGATCCTCGAGTTCGGCACAACGCTCGTGAGAGAGGTCATGGTGCCACGTCCTGACATGATCACGATCCCAGGAGCGGCAGCGATCGACGATGCCGTCGACCTTGTTCTTGAGAGTGGCCGTTCCCGGATACCGGTGACGGGGGAGAGCATCGACGATATCGTCGGTATCTTGTTTGCCAGGGATCTACTCGAGGTTTTCGACAAGGATCTCGATCCGGAATCCTCGGAGGGGATCGCCCGTGATGCATACTTCGTGCCGGAGACGAAACAGGTTTCGAAGTTGCTCAAGGAGATGCAGGAGAAGCAGCAACACCTGGCCATCGTCATCGATGAGTTCGGAGGAACTGCCGGGATGGTCACGATAGAGGATCTCATAGAGGAGATCGTTGGTGAGATCGTTGATGAGTTCGACGATGAGGAGCCGATGGTTGTGGAGATCGATGACGGATGGCTCGTCGATGGGAAACTCGACGTCGACGATCTCGGGGAACTTGCGGGTATCGACCTTCCAGACGAGGAGTGGGATACGGTTGGCGGTCTTGTGTTCGGACTCGCAGGTAGGGTTCCCGATGAAGGTGATACGTTCGACACCGACGGTCTGAGGTTCACTGCGTACAAGGTCGAAGGTCGGAGGATCTCGCGGGTGAAAGTGGCAAAACTGTGACACATTTCGAGACGAGATCCGGGTTCGTGTCCGTCGTGGGACGTCCGAATGTGGGGAAGTCCACGCTTGTGAACGCGCTTGTTGGCGTGAAGGTCGCGATCACGTCGTCGCGTCCCCAGACGACGCGCAATACGATCCGTGGCGTGGTGACGCTCCCTGAGGAAAACGCCCAGATCGTGCTCGTCGATACACCTGGTATCCACAAACCGAAAACGGCATTGGGCGAGCGGCTCAACACTCTGGTTTATGGCTCACTCTCTGACGCCGACGCCGCGCTCTTCGTTATCGATGCGACCAAGCCCATCGGCCCTGGAGACCGATTGATCGCAGAGAGGCTCAAGGAGTCCAGGGTGCCTGTCGTTCTTGCGCTCAACAAGATCGATGTCGTGTCGCGCCAGACGATCATGGATCAACTCACCGCGGGAAGCGGTTGGGATTTCGAGGCCTATGTCCCGATCTCTGCTCGAAAGCGCGATGGGACCGACGCTGTCGTATCGGAACTCGTTTCGTTGCTTCCACCCGGCCCGTTCTTTTTCCCTCCCGAGGCGCGTTCGGACCAGCCGGACATCTTTCTTGCTGGCGAGATCATCAGAGAGAAGTACCTTGCACGATTGCGTGAGGAACTGCCGCATTCGCTGGCGGTCGTTATCGACAACATGGAGATGGACGGCAAGGGCCTCCTGCGTATCTCTGCAACGGCTGTGGTCGAAAGGGAATCCCAAAAGGGCATGGCGATCGGCAAGGGCGGCTCGATGATCAAGGCCGTCAGCACAGACGCTCGCGAGGACCTCGAGCGCCTCTTCGGCACCAAGGTCTTCCTCGAAGTCCGCGTCAAGGTCGAAAAGGACTGGCAACGCTCCGACGAACTCCTCGACCGCCTCGGCTTCTAGCCCTCCTTATACGCCCCGAACCCAGGGTTCGCAGCGTCCTATGTGGCGCTCCCAGCCCGCGGAATGGTTAGCGCCCCGAACCCAGGGTTCGTGGCGTCCTATGTGGCGCTGGGAGCCCATAGAACCTGGTGGAGGGGTCAGAAGCTGTCGAACTGGGCGGCGAGGTTTAGGTCCTTGGACGTCAGGGCCCCTTCGGAGTGGGTCGAGAGCACGATCGTGACCTTGTTCCATCGGATGTCGATGTCCGGATGATGGTCAGCAACCTCGGAGGCAATGCCGACGCGGGTCACGAATCCCATCGCCTCGTTGAAGTCGGCGAAGACGTAGGTACGGGAAATCGACTCGCCGTCGCGGATCCAGTCGGGGTGCGCAGCGGAGAAGTCGCTGATCTGGTCGGGGGTGAGGTCAGTCGGCATACCTCAACGGTAGTCGAGCGGGTGCGTGGCCGTGACCACGCACCCATCTGTCGTCATCCTTCGTACTGTGCGTCGAACTCCCTGGCGGCAGCAAGGCTCTCGCGACCGATGTCCGCTGCTGGTCGGTCGATGGGGTCGCTGGCCCAGTTCCTGTTTAGCTCGGCGCGTAACTCCGGGTAGTTGGTCTCCATCCAGGCGTCGTACGCCTCGAATCGGGTCTCGTCGAAGGTGCCCCCGTCAATGCGATTCACACCGATCCGTGCGATGGCACCTGACTCGTCGATCGTAAGTACGATGGAATCCTCAGATCCGCTGGTGCCCGACGAGATGCTTGCCACGGGGCTGTGACTTGTCTGGACACACTTGGTTTGAGACGCGTCTTCTGCAATGCACTCGACCACAGAGAACACGGTCTCCGTAGCGGCAACCATCTCGACCCGATCCTTGATTGTCTTTTCCGAAGCGATACCCCCCTGATTGAGAGCGCCGTCACTAGCGTCTGGCGCGAACAGCAAGAGGTATGCCTTGCCGTCACCCGCGTTCAATGCCGCGGTCCATGCCTCAACCGCCTCCTGAGGTGTGTCGAAGGGGGGCGCCGGGACGTTGGCGGCGTCGTCGCCACCACGCAGCGCCGATGCGGCAGCCACGCCGACGGCGATGACGAGCACGAACGCTGCAACGGCAGCAAGCGGCTGCCACTTTCGCTGTGGAGCTTTCTGTTTGGATTCCTGTTGATCGATGGTTTTCATATTGACTGTCCTCTCACGTGTTGCCGTGAGGAAGGCAGCCGGTTCGAGTTTGTGGTCCGCGTAGGATTTGGGATCCGGAATCGGATTCGCTTCAACAAGGGCAGCGAATGCTGCATCAATGGTCATGGCCTTCCTCCTTCCTGGGCAGTCAGAGGGTGTATGGCGACGGATGGTTCGAGGGACGGAGAGAGAATATTTGCGAGGCGTTTCTTGGCTCGATGGAGTCGCTGCTCGGCTGCGGAAACGGAACAACCGACGACCTCTGCGATCTGGGGAGCACTGAGCTCCTCCCACGCAGATAGGCGCAGTACCTCTTGATCGGCCGGCTTGAGTTTGGCCATCGCATCGAAGACTATTCGGTCCTCGTCTCGACGGACAACAACGGTGTCGATCGGCTCGGATGTCTCCACACCGAGTCCGTCGAGCCGTTCTCTCAGGCGGTTGCGACGTGAGTTGCCTCGCCAACGATTGCTGATCGTTCGATGGGCAACGCCGTACAACCAGGCGATTGTCGTCTCTTCGTCGATTCCATCGAGCTTTCTCCACAACACGGTGAACACCTCATTGGCGACGTCTTCCGCATCGGCGCGATTCACCCGACGTGCGCAATACGCCAGTACATCTGCGTAGTACGCCTCGTACAGTCGGGTGAATCGCATTTCTGCGGTGGGATCCATCGCCATTTCCTCTCTGTCTCCCTACCCGCTAAGTGTCCGGGTGCCGTGGCATCCTGACACCTCATGACAGCTTCCCAACGGAAACACAGCGGTGCCACACACGAACGGTACTCTCTGGGAGCGGCAGTTGAAAGGGACACATTGGCAATTCGGAGCGACCAGGGGATCGTGTTGCGCGGGTATCCGTTCGGTGAGTCCCACCGTGTTGTTGTCCTGCTGAGCCCGAACCATGGGAAGCTGCGGACCGTTGCCAAGGGTGTTCGCAAGACCAAGAGCCGGTTCGGGGGCCGGCTCGAACCACTCACTCATGTCGACATCGTCCTGTACGAGGGGAAGAACCTCGACACGATCACGCAGGTCTCCATCATCAACGCCTACCCACACTTGAGGAACCATCTCGACAGGGTGCTGGCCGCGGGAACGATGATCGAAGTCGTCGATGCAGTCGTCCAGGAGGACGAACCCTCTCAACGTATGTTCCTTCTGCTCCAGCGCGGTCTGACCGTTCTCGACCACGGACCCGCACACCCAGACCTCGTGACCTCTTTTCTCCTCAAGTCCGCGGCGATCATCGGTGTTGCCCCTGCACTCGACACATGTGCAGGCTGCGGAAGGAACACCGACCTGAGGTGGTTCAGCTTTGGTGCAGGCGGGTCTCTCTGTCCCTCATGCAGAACACCTGGTGCATACGCGTTGAGGGCTGGCCTCGTCCCGTACCTTGCCGCTGTCGCCGCCGCGGACCTTCATCGGCTCCCTGAATCCGACGAGTCTTTCTCCAAAGAGGGTCTCGGCGTGACGAAACGGTTCATCGAGTACCACCTCGAACGGCAACTCCAAACACTGACGGTGATGCCATGATCGATTGGCTCACCGCCGATATCGACCTGGACAGTGTCCCGCTGCATGTTGGCATCATCATGGACGGGAATGGCAGATGGGCGAACGCTCGTGGTCTGCACAGGACCCAGGGCCATGCGGCGGGGGAGCCAGCGCTGTTCGACGTCGTTCATGGTGCGCTCGACCTCGGTGTGCAATGGTTGACCGTGTACACGTTCTCGACGGAGAACTGGGACAGGGACACTTCGGAGGTCGAGTTCCTGATGCAATTCAATGTGGACCTGCTCGAAAGGCGACGCGACGAACTCGATGATCTTGGCGTCAGGATCCTGTTCATGGGAGATGTCGACGACGATCGGGTTCCCCAGGTTCTTCGCGACCGCATCAGGAGTGCAGAGGAACTCACCGCATCGAACACCAAGATGACGATGGTCTACGCATTCAATTACGGTGGGAGGATCGAGATCGTTGATGCAGTCAAGACGATCGCGAGGGGCGTCGCCAGCGGATCCATCGATCCTGACACGATCACAATGGACACCGTGTCGAACAACCTCTATCTCGCAGACATGCCAGACCCTGACCTCGTGATCCGCACGAGCGGTGAGCAGAGGACATCGAACTTCCTGCTGTGGGAGGCTGCGTACAGCGAGTACGTGTTCACGCCTGTCCTGTGGCCGGATTTCGACAGGCACGAGTTCGCCCGCTGTGTGGGGGAGTACCAGACCCGTGATCGGCGGTTTGGTGGGGCGGTAGATGGACCGTTGACCGATGGCGACGGGTAGGATTCTGCCACTCAGCGACCAGGATCTGTGATGCCAGCCGATTTCGACACGATCGTCAACCTTTCCAAGAAGCGCGGATTCGTTTTCCAGGCTTCCGAGATCTACGGCGGGCTTCGCTCCGCCTACGATTACGGTCCCCTCGGTGTCGAGTTGCTTCGCAACGTCAAAGAACAGTGGTGGCGCTCGATGGTGCGCATGCGTGACGACATCGTCGGTCTCGACTCGGCGATTCTTCAGTCTCCAGAGGTATGGGTCGCGTCAGGACACGTCGCATCTTTCTCTGACCCGCTCGTGGAGTGTCGCGAGTGCAACGCCAGACACAGGGTGGACAAGCTCAAAGATTCCAACAAGTGTCCAACGTGTGGAAACTCAGGGACCTTCACGGAACCCAAAGAGTTCAACCTCATGTTCAAAACGCACATGGGTCCCGTCGAGAGCGAAGAGAACAAGGTCTATCTTCGTCCCGAAACTGCGCAGGGCATCTTCACGAACTTCGAGAACGTCCGCAGGACCGCGCGGATGAAACTGCCCTTCGGCATCGCCCAGATCGGGAAGTCGTTCCGCAACGAGATCACCCCAGGTCAGTTCGTGTTCCGGACGCGTGAATTCGAACAGATGGAGATGCAGTACTTCTGTTATCCGGACACTGCAGACCGATACTTCGATGAGTGGGTCGAGGCTCGAGATGCTTGGTACATGGACCTCGGGATGACGCCGGAGAACCTGAGGCACGCTCCCCACGGAGCGGACGAACTCGCCCACTATGCCGCCGCCGCGATCGATGTCGAGTATCGCTTCCCCTGGGGATGGGATGAACTCGAAGGAATCCACAACCGCACCGATTTCGATCTGAACGCACATATGGAGCACTCAGGCGAGGACCTGACCTACTTCAACCAGGAGGCGAACGAACGCCTCGTCCCCTATGTTGTGGAAACGGCAGCCGGCGCCACCCGCACGACGTTCGCGTTCTTGATCGACGCGTACACCGAGGAAGAGGTCAATGGGGAGAGCAGGGTCGTGCTGAAACTCGATCCACGACTTGCACCGGTGAAGGTTGCGGTGTTGCCGCTGTCCAAGAAGCCCGACCTCGTTGCGACGACGAATAAGGTTGCAGATTCGCTCAGGGACAGATGGCAGATTGAGGTCGACGTCACCCAGTCGATCGGACGTAGGTATCGCAGACAAGATGAGATCGGAACACCATATTGTGTGACGGTTGACTTCGAATCGCTCGAAGATCACCAGGTCACAGTGCGTGACCGAGACACGATGGCTCAGGATCGAATCGCGATCGACAACCTCGCCAGCTATCTCGAGGACAAGTTGCCGCTGTAAGGGTCTTCGGGTGTGAGCGGGGTGCGGGTTCGGAAGGTATCACGAAGTACGTAGCACGAAGTACGACTCGGAGCTGGGGTTGTGCCTGCACGATGTCTCCCTCCTGATTCATAATCGTGATACGTCATACGTACGACGTACTACCGGCTGAAGTCTCCCCGATCCTGACCGGACCTCGCACATGTTCGAAGAGGCGTCTTAGCCTTCCAGTGTGGGGAGTCGTCCCTCGAAGTAGGTTGCGAGGACAACGATGGCTCTCGTGCGCCCGGGTGCGTGTTGTCTGATCTCTTCGAGAAGATCTCCAAGATGATTCGATGACCGTGCCCGCACCATCACAAGTAGGTCGAACTCACCGGTGACGGCGTAACAGCTGTACACATAGGGGATCGACCTGAGGCCTTCAGCAACATCCTTGAGGGGGCGGTCGTCGGGTGCAGTCACAGAGATCACTGCGGTTACCGGCAATCCGAGAGCCTCCCAGTCGACCTTGACGCGGGTACCGAGGATGATCCCGCGCTCAGTGAGTCGCTTGACCCGTTGGTGCACCGTGGTGGTGGCAACCCCTGCCTCATCTGCGATCCGGCTGTACGGCATCCGCCCGTCTTCGGTCAAACATGCGATAATTGTGTGGTCAAGTGCGTCCATGTATGGAGATATTACACATAACACGCGGAATAGGTGTACAATATGTTGCGTTGAACAGATGAGAGAGTGAAATCAACATCGGAAAGGACGGTTTCTCATGCATCCCGACACCGCACTTCAATTGTTCCATTCGCGTGTGATAGCCGCACAGGCGATCCAGCATCGCAAAGCGAAGAAGTAGATAGTTCCTCCAACCAAGCGCGAGGGCACCGTGAGGTGTCCTCGTTCTCGCGCCTGAGCGACTTTGGCTCGCTGGCGCATCGGTTGTGCAACAGCTGTATCGTTTCCCCATGGCGTATTCACGCGATGACATTGACCTTGTTCGGCATAAGTCTGACCTCGTCGCGCTTGCCAAGGAGACCACGAAGGTCAAAGGCTCAGGGAACAGGGCGATGGCTGTGTGCCCGTTCCACTCCGAGAAGACCCCGTCCTTGTCGATCGACGGTGCCAGGGGCCTCTACCACTGTTTCGGCTGCGGAAAAAGTGGGGATGTCTATCGATGGGTTCAAGAGACGCAGGGCCTCGACTTTTCCGGCGCCGTGGAGTTCCTCGCCCGCAGAGCGGGCGTCACACTCACCATCGACCCGGAGGCTGCCAAGCGGCGTAGCCAGCGCGAAAGCCTCATAGAAGCCACCCAGGGTGCCGTGGCCTTCTATACACAAAGGCTGAAGTCAGCACCCGATGCCGGAGCGGCTCGGAGTTATGTGCGGTCGCGCGGGTACGGGGCCGATGTTGTCGATACCTTCTCACTTGGATACTCGCCAGACGAGTGGCAGGCGCTGGTCGAGCATCTTCGCGAGATGGGAGTACGTGACGACGCAATGGTGTCAGCGGGCCTTGCCAGACAGGGAAATCAGGGTTTGTACGATCGGTTCCGTGGGCGGCTGATGTTCCCGATCTTCGACCTCAGGGGTGATGCCGTCGGCTTCGGAGCGAGGATTCTCGACGGTGAGGGAGCAAAGTATCTTAATTCGTCAGAGTCGCCCATCTATCACAAGTCCAGCCTCCTCTATGGTCTCAACTGGGCGAAGTCCGACATCGTGCGTGCTGATACTGCAGTGGTCGTCGAGGGGTATACGGACGTGATCGCCATGCACAATGCGGACATGCCCATTGCGGTAGCGACGTGTGGTACAGCCCTCGGTAAGGACCACCTCGATCTTCTTCGGAGGTTCTCCGAACGGGTCGTGTTCGCATTCGATGCGGACGAAGCGGGGGCAGGGGCCGCTCTGAGAGGGTTCGAACATTCGGTGCCCGGCGACCTCGACCTCCGTGTTGCGGTCCTCCCCGAGGGCAAGGACCCGGCGGACATCGTGGCAGACGGAGACCTCTCGGTACTCAGGGATGCCATCGAGGCCTCGACCACAGTGCTCCAATTCAAGATCGAGGCAGAGCTTGGTAAGTACGATCTCTCACGTCCCGAGATGGGGGCAAAGGCGGTTCAGGATGCAGCGAGGGTGATCGCAGCGCATCCCGACCCCGTCACCCGGCGTGAATACGCCGTAAGCGTCGCCAGGAGGACGGGCGTCGACGTGGGCTACGTCGAACAGGCGATCCGATCAGTTGCGTCGTCAGGTAGACGTACTGCCAGGGCCGAACCGGATCCATTCGAATCGTCAGATGTCGAGGGGGACGAACAAGAGGACCGTCCCTTTAGATCGATGATGTATCGAGCTGAACTCGAGTTGATCCGGGTGCTTTTGCTGAACGATGTGGACCTCGCAGGAATCGAGGTGGATCCCGGGTTGTTCGCAAGCGATGAAACTCGATCGATGTTCGCCCGTGTCACGGTGATCGCCGAGGGTGTCCCCCCAGGGGATGCACTCGAACTTGGCGCGGCTCTGGGAGATGACGATTCGCCAGAGGCGCGAACGATGAAGGAACTCGTACTCGTTGACCGCCCCCTGCCGAGCGTGGAGGACCTCGTGAACCGACTCGAGGTTGGACGCCTCGATGGTCAGATCTCGACGGTAACGAGACAGCTCCGCCAGGTCGATGAAAAGGCAGACCCGCAGACCTATTCGCAACTCTGGCGAGAACTGATATCGTTGCAGCAGCACAAGCGTGATCGGAGGGAGGATCGATGACCGAGGCAACCTCAGTCGCTACGGAGGTCCTCATCGTTCGTGGCCGTCAGCGCGGATTCCTCCTCGTCGGTGAGATCCAACAGGAACTCGAGGAGGTCGAGGCCCCGCCTGACTCGTTCGAGGCTGTGTTCACGACCCTCCTCGAGGCTGGCATCGATGTCAGGGAGGAGTCCGAGGACATCTACGCGGACTCGGAGATCTCGGGCGAGGAACTTGTCCATGTGTCCGATCCTGTGCGGATGTATCTCCAGGAGATCGGCCGCTATCCGCTGCTTGATGCCCAACAAGAGGTTGAGCTCGCCATGCAGGTTGAGGCTGGCATCCGTGCTGAAGAACGTCTCGATGAGAACGTGCCTCGGACAACTGCAGAGCGGGTCCTCCTTGAACGTCAGGCGCGTCTCGCAGATCGGGCACGTCAACAGCTGGTGGTATCGAACCTGCGGTTGGTCGTATCGATCGCCAAGAAGTACATCGGGAGGGGACTCGGCCTGCTCGACCTCATCCAGGAGGGGAACCTCGGGCTCATCCGTGCGGTTGAGAAGTTCGACTACCGGCGGGGGTTCAAGTTCTCGACATATGCCACCTGGTGGATACGCCAGGCGGTGACGAGGGCCATTGCTGACCAGGCCAGGACGATCCGTGTCCCCGTACACATGGTTGAGACGATCAACAAGCTCGCGATGGTCCAGCGCACACTTCATCAGGATCTCGGCCGCGAGCCGACTATCGCTGAGATCGCCAAGGAACTCGACATCGAGTCAGGCAAGGTCACAGAGCTTCGGCGGATCGCTCAGGATCCGTTGTCTCTCGAAACCCCGATCGGCGCTGAGGAGGACGCAACAATCGGGGACATCGTGCCTGATCTGGGTGCAGATGTTCCTGTCGAGGAAGCTGCGTTCAAACTCCTCCAGGAGTATCTGTCTCTCGCCCTTGAATCACTCAACGAACGCGAGCGTCAGGTGCTGATCATGCGTTTCGGGCTTGCGGACGGGAACGTGAAGACGCTCGAACAGGTCGGAGAACACTTCGATGTGACCAGGGAGCGTATTCGCCAGATCGAGAACAAGGCTCTTGCGAAACTCCGTCAGCCGGCGCGAGCGCGCCAACTCGACGGTTTTCTCGAGAACGGTTG
Source organism: Actinomycetes bacterium (assembly GCA_023336765.1). Classification (GTDB taxonomy): domain Bacteria; phylum Actinomycetota; class Acidimicrobiia; order Spongiisociales; family UBA5794; genus JAMBLL01. Next base: position 20,913 of record JAMBLL010000242.1, read on the forward strand.
ATCAGCGCGCTGCGCGCTGACGAATGGTGTCTGCCGTGCTCACGAGAGTGTTCCCGGCGCCAGCGCGTGTCTTGCGAGTCGATTTCTCAGCAAGATCCGTGGTCTTGCGAACCACGTCGTTCGAACGGATCTTGTTGTATGCGGCCACGATCTGGTCGTAGCGTTCCCTCCCTGCGCGTGCCCCGAGAAGAAAACCGATGATGAGGCCTGTGATGAGGCCTGTACGAAATTTCATGTATGGATTCTCGCACATTGTGGGAGCAACCGAGCCGGTGGGCCCAGCAGCCCGGTAGGTCATGGCGTTGGTAGTGTTCGGTAACGATGACCTACGTTGATACAGCCGAACCTTCCACTGGACGATCGTCCGTGGAGACACCTCCAGCCGTGACATTCTCCCTCGGGGTGGGGGAGTCCACAGGAGCCGGGCTACAAAGGATTCTTGTTGAGCAGGCGGACCTCGGTACATGGCATCTCGAGCGAGCACAGCTCTCTGATATCCATGTGCATGAGGTACGCAAAGCAACGAAGCGGGTGCGTGCTGTGCTGCGGATGCTGGGCGACGACATCGATTCGAGGGACTACACAAGCCTCAACGTAGAGGTCCGCGACCTTGCCAGAGAGCTTTCCGAGATTCGTTCAGCCGTGGTACAGGTCGAGTTGCTTGGGTCACTCGTTGCCGAGGACGAGAAACTCACCATCGCCACCAGCGGATTGCGCGGAGAGTTGGTAGCTGTGGCCGACAAGCAACGGCAAGGTCTTGATGACTCGGAGGTCGATGGACTGTCGTTGAGGTTCGCGTCTGTTCGATCGGGTATCGACGAGATCGAGTTCCATGATGACGCAACGACATCGCTTGGCGGTGTTCGAAGGACGTACAAACGTGGCCGTAGGTCGATGACACACGCATACGCCGTACCAACGGTCGAGAGCTTCCACATCTGGCGCAAACAGGTGAAGTACCTCCGGCATCAGATGGAGATCCTGCAATCAGTCGGGATACCGAGGATCCCCGATTTCGTGGCTGACCTTGAAGAGATCGGTGAGGGACTGGGAGGGGACCACGATCTCGCAGACCTTGAAAGGACGGCCGATACAGTTGCCGTTGGAACGCTTTCATCCTCGACAAGACGGCAACTTAAGGAAGTCATCGACACACGACGGTCCGGGCTGGAACTCAAGCTCAAACCCATCGCAGCGCGCGTCTATGGTGCCAACCCTGGCGCATTCGCCGAACAGGTGATTCCACGCTTCGTCTGAGCAGATAGCACCTTCCACAGAGATGAGTTGTGGGTGCGTCCTGGTAACCTCTGGCCCGTTCACCACAGCGTTGAACATCCTTCCGGGGTAGCTCAGTTGGCAGAGCGACGGACTGTTAATCCGTAAGTCGTGGGTTCAAGTCCCACCCCCGGAGC
>JAMBLL010000243.1 GCA_023336765.1 Actinomycetes bacterium
AGACATCACGCGGTCGAATAGGGACGTGGAAACATGGCAGACGATCACACACCTGACTCCCCGGAAGTCGCACCAGACACGAATATGGTCGAAGCCCCGGAGGCCACTGACGGGACCAAGAAAACATTCAACTTCCCCCAGGCGCTCACCGTTCTTGCCATCGTATTGCTCGCCGTGTGGATTGCAGCGTTCTTTATCCCTTCAGGGTCCTACGAGTTGGACGAAGATGGCGGCCCTGTGCCAGGTACCTACCAGGCGATCGAGAGCTGCAGCGGTGGCGAGGACACCGGTTGCATCGACAAGTCCCCTCTCAAGATGTTCCAGATGCTGTGGGTTGCAACGCCCAACGGCCTCTACGGCATCGAGGGTGAGGACGGCACCGTCCAGGCGTTCAACGAGGGCTCCCTCTATGGATCAGCCCAGATCTTCCTCTTCGTGCTTGCTGTCGGTGCGTTCATCACCGTGACGATGAAGACCGGTGCGATCGAACTCGGGATCAAACGATTAGCCCTGCGCTTCTCACATAGCCCGACGCTCCTGATCGTCATTCTGATGGTCATTTTCGCCCTCGGTGGCACATCCTACGGGATGTGGGAGGAGACCCTCGGCTTCTACACGTTGATGGTTGCCCTCGTGATTGCCATGGGAATGGACCGAATGGTCGGCGTCTCGATCATCTTCCTCGGGGCGGGAACAGGTGTGCTTGCGTCCACGGTGAACCCCTTTGCCACCGGTGTGGCATCCGACGCTGCTGGGATACCCATCAGTGATGGGTTGGGGCTCCGAGCCGCGATGTGGGTTGTTCTCGTCATCGTTGCGGTCCTCTATGTGCTTCGATATGCCAAGCGCATCGCGGGCGACCCGTCAAGATCGATCGTCGGGTTCGACCTGGATACATCCGATGTAACAGAGGCAGAGGACGTCCCCAAACTGAGCAAGAGACAGGCGTGGGTACTCGTTGTATTCGGTGCGACGTTCCTCTTGATGGTCTACGGATTCATCCCTTGGACAGACATCTGGCAGAACATCTTCAGCGCCGACTATCCGCTGTTCCTGATGTCAGACATCTTCGGTGATTTCTACTTCACGGAAGCTTCCATGCTGTTCCTGGTGGGTTCAGTCATCGTTGGCATCATCGGAGGTCTCGGAGAGAAGGGCACCGTCAACACGATCATCGCGGGTGCCGCAGACTTCCTCGGGGCGGCACTGGTCATCGTGCTGGCAAGAGGAATCACCGTCGTAATGAAGAACACGTTCATCACTGACACCATCTTGAACTGGATGGAGGACCTCGTGTCGGGAACCTCGAGCGCCGTGTTCTCGGTTGTGGCGTTCGTAGTGAATATTCCGATCGCATTCCTCGTGCCGTCATCCTCTGGACACGCGGCGCTGGTGATGCCGATCATCGCACCGCTGGCAGACTTCGCAGGTGTGGGTCGCGACATCGCCGTTACCGCATATCAGTCTGCCTCGGGCCTCGTGAACCTCATCACACCAACGTCTGCCATCATCATGGGTGGTCTTGCTCTCGCAGGCGTTGGATACAACAAGTACGTGAAGTTCGTTCTGCCGTACATCGGCATCATGTTCGTACTCGTCTGCGGTTTCCTTGTGCTCGGCACGGCACTCGGCGGATAGCACAGAGCTGACATGATCAGCGCAATACAGTCAGACACCATCGTTCAAACATAGAAGGAGCGCACAATGGCATACAACTTGAAGAATCGGAACTTCGTAAAGGTTATCGATTTCACCCCCAAGGAACTGAGGTTCCTCCTCGACCTTTCGGAGTCTCTGAAGACCGCAAAGTACACGGGAACGGAGCAACCCATGCTCTCGGGTAAGAACATCGCGCTCATGTTCGAGAAGACATCGACGAGGACAAGGGCGGCGTTCGAAGTTGCTGCATTCGACCAGGGAGCACATGTCACATACTTCGACCCGTCCGGCTCACAGATGGGTCACAAGGAGTCGATTGCAGACACAGGCCGCGTCCTCGGCCGCATGTACGATGCCATACAGTATCGCGGCAAGCGCCAGTCAGACATGGAGATTCTCGCTAAGTTCGCTGGCGTCCCCGTGTACAACGGGCTGACGGATGAATGGCACCCAACCCAGATGCTCGCCGACTTCCTCACCATGCATGAGGACTCGAACAAGCCGTACAACGAGATCTCCTACGCATTCGTCGGTGATCTGCGTTTCAATATGGCTCGTTCCCACATCGTGACGGCAGCGTTGCTCGGTAGCGACCTGCGTCTCGCCGGTCCCGCACACCTTGCACCGCCAGACGACATCATGGCCGTGGCCGATGCGATCTCACTCAAGACAGGGGCATCCATCACATACACCGAAGATCCTGTTGTTGCGGTTGAAAACGTCGACTTCATCCATACGGATGTGTGGGTATCGATGGGTGAGCCAAAAGATGTTTGGACCGAACGGATCAACGATCTCCGGTCGTATCAGATCAACGCCAACCTCATGCATGCCAGCGGCAACAACGATGTGAAGTTCATGCACTGCTTGCCCGGCTTCCACGACTCCAATACGGTCGTAGGTGCAGAGATCATGTCTCATACGGACATGCCAGACGGTATTGAGGTGACGGACGAGGTGTTCGAGTCCGATGCAAGCATCGTCTTTGACCAGGCCGAGAACCGCCTCCACACGATCAAAGCGATCATGGTGGCGACACTGGGATAGAACAGAGCTTTCAGCCGTCAGCTTTCAGCAAGAGGTCCGATGATGGCCGAGGTGGTCGAATTTCTGATAGCTGACGGCTGAAAGCTGATGGCTTCAGCCTCTGGACAACCTCTGCTGACTGGGTAACAATGTCTGTATGGGTGAGCATGACCGCAGCCGGGTGGTTCTGATAGCAATAGGTGTGGTCGTCGCCGTTCTTGTCGGCGTCGCAGTTGTGATCGCGATACAGCCGCCAGCCGTGCTCGATCCGACAACGCCAGAAGGCACCGCTCAGGGGTACTTCCAGGCACTCCACGACGGTGATGACACCCTCCTCACCTCATACCTGACCGATGACCTCAAAGACAGGTGCGACGCGTTGGCCTATCTCGAAGACTTCGGACGCTACGAGCAGCGTGAAACAACCGGTGTCTCCATTACATCCACAGAGATCGAAGGAGACACCGCCCGCGTTGAAATCACGATCACGGTGACCTACGGCGACGGGCCTTTCGCTGCGGGTTCGGACACGTTCGACGAAACGTTGGTAATCGAGCACCAGGGCGATCGCTGGCTGATCGCAGAGCCGGCATGGCCGTGGGACCGCTATTCATGTGAGAGAGAAGGTTGAGATGGAAGCTGCGCTTGGCATCTTCGGTTCCTTCATCCCACTGCTGATTCTCGGTGGGATCGTCTTTGGCGTTGTCAAGCTCATGTCGAAGCACGACAAAGAAACCGGGGAAGGAGCCGGTGTCGCGATCCGCAGGTTCTTCCAATACGGCGTCATGCTGGCGATGCTCGTCCTCACGAGCTTCGGTGTGGCAGGGTTGATCGATGCGGTGGCATCTGCTGGAAGCCGGATCACAGTCGACGCCACAGGGACCGCCCTGTCGATCGCGTTCGTGTTCGTGGGCCTCCCCGTCTTCGTTGGCCTTGGGATATACACGGCCCACAGGCTCAAGATCGATCCGCGGGAACAACAGTCCATGGGTTGGGCAATCTACCTCACGATCGTTCTCTTCGGATCATTGGTCACCGTGATGTCGCTGACGGGGGCATTCCTCGCCGAACTCCTCGACGACGGCGACATCGATAGGACGATCACTGTCTATGCCGTGGTCTGGGCGGTCGTGTGGGTTGGCCACTGGTGGGCGGCCCAGAACAGGGGTGACCCACAGCGACTCCAGGCACAGATGCTTCTCGGCTCAGCTGCAGGGTTGTTCGCCATCTTCTTTGGCATCGCTGCAGGTACAACTGCCGTGTTGACCCAGATCTATGACAGGCTCTTCCAGACCTCGATCGTCGATGCAGGGATCGAGCCATTCGCAGCGCCGTTCATCATCCTGGTTGTCGGCATCCCGGTGTGGTGGTGGTACTGGTTCCGTCACGGTCGGCACCTGAACCATGGTGGCCTCTGGCTCACATATGTCCTGCTGCTGGGTGTCCTCGGAGGGGCGATCGCGGTGATCGTCGGCACAGGGTTCGTGATCTTCGGTGTGCTCGAGTGGTTCCTTGGAGACCCAGGTACCACATCGCCCGCTTCACACTTCGACTTCCTACCTGTCGCCATCGGCTTCATGGCAACTGGTTCAGCAAGTTGGCTATATCACGCGAGACTCCTGGGCGACCGGGGTGACCGCAGAAGAACAGAGGTCGACAGGGTCTATGACTACCTCCTCTCAGGTGCCGGGCTCGTGGTCGCGGCGAGCGGGATCGCCACACTGATCACGGTGTCCTTGAAGGCTCTTG
>JAMBLL010000244.1 GCA_023336765.1 Actinomycetes bacterium
CCGAGGCCGCATATCGATGCATCTCGCAGGACATTGTCGAGGTCAGCAAGCAGTTCGAGTTCCTGTTCGAGGTTCTCGGACCCTGATCCAATGCGCAGCAACGTCTCTTCCTGGCGTACCGTTCCTGCCCGGCACGGTACGCAGACCCCACACGACTCTTCGGCAAAGAAGTGGGCGATCCTCTGGACGATGTTGCAGAGGTCGTTCTCGGTATTGAACACCAGGACGACGCCTGACCCAAGGCCGATGCCGTGGGAGCGTGTGTCCTCGAACGTCAGAGGAAGGTCGAAGTCGTCAGCCGTGATGAACGATCCAGCAGCCCCGCCGATCAGGACGCCGGCGACCTCTCCTTCGACCCCTCCTGCAAGGTGGACCAGGTCCCTCGTGGTTGCACCGAAGGCGACCTCATACACACCCGGATCGTGAACGTTCCCTGAGACGCAGAACAGTTTCGGCCCTGTGGACTCCGCTGTGCCGATCGCGGCGAACGCTTCACCGCCATCGAGAACTATGGAGGGGATGTTCATCAGCGATTCGACATTGTTCACGAGCGTGGGAAGTCCGAACACGCCTGCCTGGGTGGGGAACGGGGGTTTCTGCCTCGGCTCGCCCCGGAAGCCCTCGATCGAGTTGAACAGAGCCGTTTCTTCACCACAGATGTAGGCACCGGCACCCTTGCGCAGTTCGATGTCGAACGTGAACCCGGCACCAGCGACGTCGACTCCAAGGAACCCCGCCGCCCTTGCTTCAACTAGTGCGCCTGACAGTGCGTCATACGCCGTCGGGTATTCGCCGCGGATGTAGATGTATCCCTCCTCGGCGCCGACGCCATAGGCCGCAATGGTGAGTGCCTCGATGAGTCCGAACGGATTGGCCTCCATGAGCACCCTGTCCTTGAAGGTGCCAGGCTCGGATTCGTCTGCGTTACAGATGACGTATTTCCGGCCACTCTCTGCAGCGACGGCGCTCCACTTGATCCCCGCAGGGAACGCTGCCCCGCCGCGTCCACGAAGCTTGCTTGCTTCCACCTCGGCCACGATCCCTGCCGGTCCGATCGAGATGGCCCTGGTGAGAGCGTCGTACCCGCCACCCGAGCGGAACTCGTCGAGGGACGATGCGGTGGTTCCGAGCAAGGTGGCACCTTGTGTCGTCGGCGTCGGGTCGACGGCTGAAGAGGGCTTGTCGACCGAGAGGATGTCGATGACCTGCTCAACGGTGACCGGTGCGATGACAACATCGTCTCCCCCTGCCACCTGGACGTACGCCGCTGAACCCTTGTCGCACTGCCCGAGACAGGGCGAACGCCGCCACATGCCACCGTCGATCGTCGTACCAGCCTCGCCGAACTGTTCGCTGAGATCGGCAAGGGTGTCATCGACGCCGCGGGCCTTGCATGCAATATCGTCGCAGAGATGGGCAACGCGCGGGGGCCGTTCCTCAGTTGAGATCAGGTCGTAGAACGTTGCAACCCCGTAGGCCTCGGCTGGCGATACGGGGAGGCTCATGGCGATATAGTTCAATGCGCCGTGGCTGACCCATCCGATGGTCGACTGGACCGCATGAAGTGTTGGGAGAAGGAGGGTCCTGCGTTCCTGGGTGCGGTGGAACCCACCGAACGCGACGTGGTCATCAAGGCGTGACCGTTCGGTCGCCCCTGCATACACCGAGGCGGGTACGCCGAGGACGCTGTCAACGGCGGCCCTTTCGGCTGCTGTCGGTTCGTCTGTGGTGGTTGCGTAGTCGATGATGCCCTCAGTTTCCAGAAACCGGTTCGAGCCGCACGGCCGTTGCCTTGAACTCTGCGGTCCCTGACTTCGGATCCCAAGCATCGAGTGTGAGGATGTTGACATCGACGTCATCTGGCGTGTGGATGGCCATGAACACGAGTCCCTTGCGAAGGCCTGTCGTGAACCTTGTGGGAACTTCGATGGAACCCCTGCGTGATGTCACACTGAGCGTGTCTCCCTCAGATATCCCGAGCGCCGCAGCCTCTTGCGGTGAGATGTCGATTACCGCACCATGACGGATAGGCGATCGGAAGCCTCCTGACTGCACGCCTGTGTTGTATCCGTCGAGACGCCGACCCGTCGTAAGACGTATGGGGAAGTCGTCATCGAGTGGGTCGATGGGCGGAACCCAATCGACCATGGAGAACGCCGCGGGGTCACGGGGCAGGGGATCTTCCCACAGCCACCCGTGAAGGAACAGTGTGCCTGGATGGTCGTCGGATGGGCACGGCCACTGCAGACCACCGAGATCGTCGAGCCGCTGGTACGACATCCCGGCATGCATGGGGCTGAGGGACCGCAGTTCGTCCCAGATCTCCTCAGCGGATCGATCCTTCCAGTCGTAGCCGAGTGCCCGAGCGAGGAGCGTCATGATCTCGATGTCATCCTTGGCTTCGCCTGGTGGTTCCAGAGCTTTGTGGACCCGCTGGACACGCCGCTCACTTGATGTCACGGTTCCTTCGGTTTCAGCCCATCCCACAGCTGCGGGGAATACGACATCAGCGAGTTGTGCGGTCTTCGTGAGGAAGAGGTCCTGGACGACAAGGTGTTCGAGACCCTCGAGAAGACCGATCGTGCGTACGGAGTCTGCTTCCGACTGGGCGGGGTTCTCCCCAAGGATGTACATCGCCGTGATGTCGGTGCGCTCCATGGCATCGAACATCTCGGTGACATGCCAGCCGATCTCGCCAGGAATCTCCGCTCCCCAGGTGGTTTCGAACTTGCGGCGCAGAGCAGGGTCTGTCACATTCTGGAATCCCGGGAGCTTGTTGGGTAGGGAGCCCATGTCGCCCCCACCCTGGACGTTGTTCTGGCCGCGAATCGGTACCAGGCCTGAGCCGTAACGACCGAGGTGGCCGGTCAGGAGAGACAGGTTGATGAGGGCGAGCACGTTGTCCGTTGCATTGGCATGCTCGGTAATCCCGAGGGTCCAGCACAGTTGCGCTGTTGGGGCTGTTGCATAGTCGTGGGCGAGTCTGGCGATGGTTTCGGCCGGAACTCCCGTGATCTCCTCAGCGACCTCGAGGGTGAACGATTCCACATGAGCAGCGAACTCCTCGAACCCTGATGTGGAGTGTTCGATGAACTCGGAGTTCATGAGGCCAGCGTGGATGATCTCACGTGCAATGGCGTTGGCGAGTGCGATATCTGATCCGGTATCGATACCGAGCCACACGTCAGCCCACTCGGCCGACTCGCTGCGGCGGGGGTCGACCGTGTACATCTTTGCGCCGTTGCGCATCCCTTTGGCAAGATGGTGGAAGAATATGGGGTGGGCATTACGCGCGTTGGAACCCCACAGGATGATGAGGTCCGTGGTCTCGATCTCCTCATAGGCAGATGTACCACCGCCTGCCCCGAGTACTGCCGCCAGACCGGCGACGGAAGGAGCGTGTCAGGTTCGGTTACAACTGTCGACGTTGTTGGTGTGGAACACCGTACGTGCGAACTTCTGAGCGACGTAGTTCATCTCATTGGTCGCCTTCGAGCACGAGAACATCCCCGTTTCGCCCGTCGTGGCACGGAATCCCCCGGCGGCGCGTTCAAGTGCGACCTCCCAGGTGGTCTCCACCAACTGTCCATCGATCCGTACTAGGGGTTTTGTCAACCGTTCATATCGTTTGCCCATCTCACCTCCTCTGCGTCCCTCAACTTTACTAGCCCCCCGCACCGTGGTCTGGCGTCCGAAACGAACACCAGTGTCCTTGATTTCGGTGCCAGACGCAGTTCAGACGATGCGGCGGTCTGAGGCCCAGCGGGCGAGTTCGTGGCGGTTGGAGAGTTGGAGTTTGCGCAGGACCGATGACACATGCGTTTCGACTGTTTTGATGGAGATGCTCAACCTTCGTGCGATCTGCTTGTACTGGTAGCCACGTGCGATCTGGCGGAGGACCTCCTTTTCTCGTGGTGTCAAGCGGTCAAGTTCTGGATCCTCATCCACAGGAACCGATCTCGAAAAGGCATCGAGCACGAAGCCCGCAAGAGACGGCGAGAACACTGCCTCTCCAGCAGCAACCCGGTTGATGGCGTCCTTGAGTTCGTTGGGTGCGATCGACTTCGTCACGTAGCCACGGGCCCCGGTGCGGATCATCGCGATCACGTCCTCGGGCGCATCTGATACCGATAGTGCAAGGAACCTGACGGCGGGATGAGTCTCGAGGACATTGCCCACGACGGTCGCTCCACCACCGCCAGGCATGTGGACGTCGACCAGGACGACGTCCGGTTTCGCAGCTCGGATCATGTCCACCGCCGTGTCAACATCGTCAGATTGGCCGACAACCTCGAACGAATCGGCGAGTTCCGCGGAGACCCCACTGAGGAAGAGGCGGTGGTCGTCGACGAGGAAGACAGTTGTCATGATGTGGCTCCGATCATGGTGAGGTGAACCTCGGTCCCTTCACCTGCGATGGATTCGATAGTTGCGCTGCCGCCGTGTCTCTGCATCCTTGCCTCGATCGACTCGCGAATCCCTCTCCTGTCCTCTCCAACACTATCGCGATCGAAGCCGCCACCCTGATCCGTCACGTACACGTCGATCGCACCGTTGGCCATTTCGGCGTACACGGAGACCTTCGCAGCTCCGGAGTGTTTGGCCGCGTTCATCATCGCTTCGGTGGCGGCTGAGATCAATGCCTCTTGCTTGTCAGAGGGCAGGCTCGCCTCTCCGACGACTACGACGCTGACGGGTACATCGTGGGCAGCCTCGACCCTTGTTGCAGCGCTCGTGAGCGCGCCCAGAATGGAATCGGTACCGGTGCTGTTCTCATCGAAGAGCCACGACCGTAGGTCCCGCTCCTGGGAGCGAGCGAGAGTGACCATCTTCTTTGGATCGTCGGTCCTTTGGATGAGTGCGAGGGTCTGGAGCACGGAGTCGTGAAGGTGGGCGGCGACCTCCGCCTTCTCTTCTGATCGTATGCGGGCGCGTCGTTCCGTTCGGAGATCCTCTATCAGGGACCAGAGCCATGGTCCGGCGACGATCATGAACCCGCCGATGGCAACGATCAGCGCGATCGCGAGGACACCAAAGGACTGCAGCCTGTCGAGTGACCTCAGTACGACAACGAGGCCAGCAACCATCATCCCCAGTCCTCCGATCACGAGCCACCACGAGCGTCTGCCTGCTGTGACGCCCTCAAGAGACCGTTCGTAGTTGATACCGCTTGTTTCGATCGCGATCGCCAACCCGAACACGACGAGCGTTGTGGGCCAGACAACAGCCCCGAGCCACAGCCCGATCGCTTGGAGTATCAGCATGAGAGCTACGAACATCAGCGCCATACCGGCGACCTGCATCCTGGTCGCTGGAGGTGAGATGTCATCCGATCCGCCATCGGGAGTGTCAGGTACGACGAGGGCGAGAACGACATAGAGGATGATCCCAACCCCGCCGGCCAGTGAGAGCGACACGAACGCAGCGCGAACGTAAATCGGGCTCAACCCGACGGACTCTGCAATGCCGCCGGCGACGCCAGCGAGCATACGTTCTGACCTCGACCGGTGGAACGGCCATGAGAATCTGGTAGCTGTTGAGTCTTGTGTCACGGTGGATACTTTCGAACCTGGCCACTTGCGTTCGTTGCTTGACATGATGTTGTCATATCTGATTCCATATCACAACCGGGGACGACCCTGAGACAACCCTGAGACCCCGGCATTGTCGAGGTTGTTACCTGATGGTGCGATCGGGGATTCCACGACATCATGTTGGCATGACAAGCTCGTCACATTCATCACACACTCAAAGGGAGTTGACATGACAGATGCACCAGATACTCGCAACAGACAGACAGGTTCGACACTTCATAGGGCGGGCGACGACCGCATCTTCGCCGGAGTTGCAGGTGGCCTAGGAGAGCACTTCGGGGTCAACGCATGGTGGTTCAGGTGGGCGTTCATATTCCTCGCGTTCTTCGCCGGAGTTGGTGTCTTCGTGTACGTCGTTGCCTGGCTCGTGATCCCTGGCCCGGACTCCGAGGAGCCGATAGCGGCCGAGTGGATCGATGGAGTTGACTGGAGCAACGGCGGCACCATCTTTGGCGTTGCTCTCCTTGGTTTCGCAGGCATACTGCTCGCAACACAGTTGTTCCACTTCTCCGGCGTACTCATCCTGGCGGCTGTGCTGTTCATCGTCGGTCTCCTACTTTACCGCGGCGACCTCAGGGCACCTACGCGTCCCAGGGCACCAGGCCAGACGCGCTCAGATGGACCGACGAGCGACGCTGAAGCAGCGATCATCAGTTCTGACGATGGCCACGAGGCCACATCAGACGCCGACCTGTCTGGCGCCGCAGCGATTGTCGTCATCGATCGGAACGAGACCGGGGAACCTCCTCCCGGACAGGCAGATCCTCCGCCGCGGTCTGCGAAGCGTCAGAAATCACCGAGGCCTCCGCGCGAGCGGTCGATGCTCGGTCGCCTCACGATCGCTGTCGGCCTCATCGTGATCGCTTCGATGGCTCTGATCGACCTGAGCGACCTGGCGGTCGATATCGAACCGTTTCACTACTTCGCCGCTGCCATTGCGGTCCTCGGTCTGGGTCTCTTCATTGGAGCGTGGGTCGGTCGTGCAAGGTGGCTCTTCATCGTCGGACTCATCCTCATTCCTATGTTGTGGATCTCGATGTTGATCCCAACGTCATGGAATTTCTCAGCTGGCGAGTTCCGCTACACGCCGTTGACGATCGACGAAGCAGCGGATGTATACGAGCAGGGCGTCGGGCAGATGACGATCGATCTCACCGAACTCACTCCTGTCGAACTCGCTGAGCTAGGAACGGTCGAAGCATCGCTGGGGTTGGGCGAGTTGGTCGTCCGGGTCCCGGCCGGCGTCGGTGTCGAACTTCGTGCAGAGGTCGGCGCTGGTGAGGTTTCTGGTCCGTTCAACACAGTCAACGGTCTCGGAATCGATGTGGTGCGGGAATTCGGTCCTGAGCCGACGGTTCTCGTGCTCGACCTCGAAGTCTTCGCTGGCACGATCAACATCACGGGTCCGGCAGGATTCCTGTCAGGTGACGCGATCATCCTCGAATGGAGTAACTGATGAAGAGCCATGGTTTCGATCCACTGTCATTCGTGTTCGGTTTGATACTCCTGCTTATTGCAGGTGCCGGAGCATGGAACGAGAGTTTCCGATGGGACATAGGGGCCTGGGTGCTTCCCGCTGCCGTTCTCTTCCTCGGCCTGGCCCTCCTCGTGTCCACACTGCGTTCTGGCTCCAAGAGGTCTGGCGTCGAAACGCCAGAGGCGCCGTCCGAGGCTCCGACAGAGTCCTGAGCGATCCGCGAGTGCGGCTCAGTCGTTCGATCACTATAATTCATCAAGCGATGAATTATAGTGATCGAGCACTTTGAAAGGACTGGCGCATGACTAAGTGGGCACAACTGACGAGGAAGCGGCATCGGTGGATAGCGATTCCGATGTTGATCATGGTTCCGCTGTCGGCAGTGCTGCGGTTGTCAGGCAACGCAAACGTGGTGAAAGACTTTCCAGCGATCGATGCCGTTCAGTCGATCCTTATTCTTCTCCTCGCGTTGACCGGTGGGTACCTCTACCTCTTCCGACTCGTCAACAAGAAGAAGCGACAGCGTCGTACCGGCACGGTCGCGAGCCAGTCGCCGACCAGTTCGCAGTGAAGCCCGCAACCCGCTGATGAGTAGAACCGGCCGCAGGCCAGGGGACGCGACCAGGACCAGAGCCGACATTCTCGAAGCAGGTCGAGCGGCATTTGCATCCCATGGTTACGAAGGTGCGACCATGCGACGGATCGCAGGCGAGGCAGGAGTCGATTCTGCCCTGATCGCCTATCACTTCGGTACGAAGGAGCAGTTGTTCGTTGCAGCTCATCAACTACCGATAACCCCATCGGAACTCGCGCTTCTAGTCGAAGGGCCCAGAGAAGAGATGGGAGAGCGCATCGCTCGATTCTCCATGACGATGCTCGCCACGGACGAATCAACCGCGGTGTCGCTGATGCGCTCTTCTGCTTCGAATCCCTCCGCAGCGGCGATGCTCCGCGAGTTCGTTGAGGGCACCTTGGTTGAGCCGATTGCAGAGCAGATCGGTGGCCCGGATTCGCGGGAACGTGTTGCTCTTGTGGTTGCCCAGATCCTTGGCGTGTTGTTCGCGCGACACATCGTTCGGATACCCGAACTTGCTTTGGCTTCAGTTGACGATCTTGTCGATCGGATTGCCCCGAGTCTTCAACTGTACCTGACCGAACCCTTGCCCTGAGGCTCCTTCAGTACGCGCCGCCGAGTTTGGTGTGGTCCCACGATGCAATGGTGTTCGGTTCCACGATGACTGCCGTGTTCTTCGGAGCGAACCGGCCGAACGCTGCCTCGAGTGCCTGGTCGTCGAGATCAACGGGCACATCCCCGACCATTGGATAGCGCGCTGCGAGCCCACCGTAGATCTTGAGAACGTATTGGGGGTCTGTGACCAACCGGGCGGTCCCCCGGATCATCACACCCTGCAACTCGGCGTAGGCATCACCTGCCTCCGCAAGCACAGAGATACGAGGGTCTCGCACCATATTGACGATCTTCTGCGACTTGGAGAACGAACGGAAGACGACCTTGCCGTCATCCATCACGAACCACATCGGTGCGAGGTGTGGGGATCCGTCGTTGCCGAGTGTCGCGACCTGGAGGACCTTCGCCCCGGACGAGAGGAAGTTCTGGATCTCGGATTTGTTCATGGTGATGTCTTTGCGTGCCATGGGTCAAACCTAGCGACTGGCTGTCACCTCGGGAGATCTTCGCCTACTATCCCAGCTTCGGTAGGAAGGCATTGAGGTAGGGATCCTGGGAGGAACCATGCGTATTCGAGTTATTGCTGTATTGATGGGGTTGGTGCTTATCGCGAGCGCTTGCTCTTCATCTGATTCTGAAGAGGCTACGGCCGATACCGGTTCGGCTACGACGGTGGCATCTGCGCCGGGGGATACCGCCGCTCCAGCGACCACAACAACGGCTGGGGACGATGGGGGAGAGACCGCTCCTCCTGCTGGCGGAAATGGAACCGCTACGGTCACCCTTGACAATGGCGAGTCCTACACGTTCTCGATCCTGTGTGGTCTCGAGACACAAGAGGTCGCCGGCGTCGAGATACTCTTCACAGCCGTCTCCTATGACGAACCGCTCGGTTTCGACGTCACCCAGTTCGGGGACGGTGGCGAAACCTTGGGGGCGATTGATGATCTGGGAACCATCTCTATCTACGACAGCGCCACGTTCGATGATGTGTGGGGTGCGGGTTCGCTCGTCGCCCAGCTGAGCCAGAGCGAGTTCTCTCTCGATCTCAACGGTTCCACGATCACGGGCAGCGGCCTCTTCTTCACCGGCGAGGATGTTGAGAACCTGGAACTTGACAACGGCGTCCCCGGAGAACTCGTAGCCAACTGCGGCTGACCCATTTGGACTTTGGCGTCCAGAACCGC
>JAMBLL010000245.1 GCA_023336765.1 Actinomycetes bacterium
CAGCCATCAGCTGTCAGCCATCAGCTGTCAGCCATCAGCCATCAGCTTCCGAGAAGAAGACGAGAAGAAGAATGGATAAGGACACAGACGTGGCACCTCTCTGCTCTTGCTGAAGGCTGATGGCTGACAGCTTTCCGTATGACATCTGTTCTTGCTGAAGGCTGATGGCTGATAGCTGACGGCTTTCTTCCCTCATTCCTTGCAATTCTCTTGAGTCTCTAGCAAGGTATCGGGTGTGTCTCGTCCCAATGCCATGATCGGTTCGACCCAGAGAACGTACGTGCTCGATACCTGTGTACTCCTTGCTGATCCCAAAGCCATGGTGCGATTCGATGAGCACATGGTCGTTCTTCCCCTTGTTGTGATCGAGGAACTCGATAGACAGAAGACCCGCATGGATGAAATCGGTGCGAACGCTCGTGCCGCTATCAGATTGCTTGAGGAGATGGGGGCATCGGTCGATGGAGGGCTCGCGTTGGGTCATTCCTTGCCTGGCGGGGGCTCAGTGCGAATCGAGATCAACGGTGTTACCTCTACCAGGCTCCCGGAAGTCCTTGACCCCACGACCGCCGATCATCGAATCCTCGCAACCTGTTTGAACCTACGAGACGACGGCTACGACGCCGTGCTCGTCACAAGGGATGCCGCGCTGCGAATCAAAGGGGCCCAGCTACAGGTGCCTGTCGAGGACTACCGCGGGGATGCTGTCATCGTGGATGAGAGCTACAGCGGTGTGGCGACGGTTGAAGTCGATGTCGACGTGATCGAGGAGATCTACGATTCCGGAAAGGTGGTGGTTCCAGAAATCGAGGGAATCATCAACCAGTACCTCGTACTCAAGGGGCCGGGATCTGCGTCTGCCCTTGCTCGTGTCGCTGAGGACCGGACAGATCCAGTAGCGATCCGCGTCCCAGGATCACGTCATCTATTCGGCGTCGAAACCAAGAACACACGCCAGGCTTTTGCGGCCGATCTTCTCCTTGACCCCGACGTATCTGCGGTGTCGCTCATGGGCATGGCAGGGACAGGCAAGACGTTCCTCTCCCTTGCAGCGGCTCTCGAGCAGGTCGTGGAAATGGACCGCTACCGCCGGATCTCGGTATACCGACCACTTATCGCTGTTGGTCGACAGGAGGTTGGCTTTCTTCCTGGCGACCTCACAGACAAGCTGGAACCGTGGATGGCTGCGGTGCATGACAATCTGTACACGCTCTTTGGTGGAGAGAGCGGCAACCCACGCGACGCTATTGACGAACTCTTCGACAGGGATGTTCTCGAGCTCGCAGCGATCACCTATCTCAGGGGTCGGTCCATCACGGGAGAGCTTGTCATCGTTGATGAGGCGCAGAACCTCGAACTCTCGACGCTCAAGGTCATACTGACCAGGATGGGAGAGAACTCGAAGGTGGTGTTCTGCGGTGACCTGACCCAGGTTGACAATCCCTACATCTCACCATTCGGAGGCCTTGCGGCTCTGATCGAGAAGTTCAAGGGCAACCCGATGTTCGGACACATCACGATGGAGAGAACGGTGAGAAGTCCCCTGGCAGAGCTGGCGACACAGTTGCTGTGAGCACTCGTAAGTCGTAAATCGTACGATCGTAAATCGAGTTGTGACTTCCGTTGTATGGAACCAGCGAACTGGAGTGCCAAAGCTGCGCGTGTCGGAAGCTTCTGTCGATTTACGATTTACGATTTACGATTTACGATTTACGATTTACGATTTACGACTTACGTCCTCCTCGGCCACATACGGCCTGAACCTTGCCGCTTCTTCGTGCGGGATCATCACCGTTACGCGTGACCCTGTTTCGTGGTGTTCGAGGTTCCTGACATCACCAGACGCGTGGACGTCTGCAAGTACGTCGCCCTTGTTGTAGGGGATCTCGAGCGCGAGTTCGACGGTCCTGGCATCCAGCCCAGCCACGACGGCGTTGAGGAGTTCGTCGATCCCCTCACCTGTTGCCGCCGAGACGAACACAGCCTCAGGGTGCAGGGCGCGCAGGCGACGAACCGTGAGTTCGCCGGCGGCATCGATCTTGTTGAAGACCATCAGTTCATCGACGGTGTCCGCTCCGATTTCAGAGAGCACGACTCTCACCGACCTGAGTTGGTGGTCGGGGTCGGGATCGCTGGCGTCAACGAGGTGGATCAATAGATCAGCGTCGGCGATTTCCTCAAGTGTGGACATGAACGCTTCCACCAGTCCGTGAGGGAGGTCCCTGACGAACCCGACCGTGTCTGAGACCAGAGCCTCATGGCCGTGGGGAAGATCGAGCTGGCGGACCGTTGAGTCAAGCGTCGCGAACAGTTGGTCCTCCACCAGAACACCGGCATCAGTGAGCCGGTTGAACAGTGTTGACTTCCCTGCATTCGTGTATCCGACAATGGCGAGTACGGATTCCCCAGAGCTCCGTCTCTGCTTGGAACGTGTCGTGCGGGATCTGTGCGCGTCCTTCAGTTCACTTTCGATCTTGCGTATACGATCAAGGATGCGTCGGCGGTCCGTCTCGAGCTTGGTCTCCCCTGGGCCGCGTGTCCCGATACCAGCGCCGAGACGGCTCAACTCGATGCCGCGCCCACGCAGGCGGGGGAGTCGATATCTCAGCTGTGCGAGTTCGACCTGAAGCATGCCCTCTTTCGTGTGGGCGTGTTGTGCGAAGATGTCGAGGATCAGAGCCACCCGGTCGACAACGTCGCATTGGAACGCCTCTTGGAGGTTGCGCTGCTGTGCGGGTGTGAGGTCGTTGTCGAACACGACAACGTCGATGTCCTCGGCGTGTGATATTGCGACGAGTTCGGCCAGCTTGCCCTTGCCGATATAGGTCGCGGCGACGGGACGCTCCCTTTTCACCAGTGCGAGTTCAACAGGATCTGAGCCTGCAGTGTCAGTGAGAAGTGCAAGCTCTTCGAGGCTCGCTTCGCCCCGGGCTCTGTCGTCTCGTGAGCGAACGAGTCCGATCAGCATCGCTCTCTGTCTGGTGACATCGAGGTCGGTTACCGACGCTGTGAGCCGTTGTCGTTGGCGGCCGGTCCGAGCTTGTGTGGGTTCCGTCATCAGCGATAACGGTACCCAATCTGGGCGTATGTGTTGCCGTTGAGATATTTGAGGTCTACGCTGCGGCAACGCACGGAGGCTATCTTCGCGCGGCTTTATGCAAATACGGAGGAAATCAATGAACAAAAGACTACGGAGCATCGTCTTGATGACGATGGCGTTGATGCTGGTTGTAGCAGCATGTTCGTCATCGGATTCAGAAGAGACGGCTACAACGGTTGCGGCTGCAACTGAGACAACGGTTGCGGCTGCAACTGAGACGACCGAGGCAATGAGCGATGTTGCTCCGGAGCCTGGACCGCTTGGCGCTGTGACAGTTGCGCCTGGTGAGGACATCCAGATCAGGAGCCTCCAGGCGATCAGTGGTGATGTGGCATTCCTTGGTGTTCCGAACCTTCGTGGTACGGAGCTTGCTGTTGTGGATTACGGACAGATCAAGGGTCATAACGTTTCCATAGGTACTCCGCTTGATGACCTTTGCTCATCTGAAGGTGGACAGGCTGCTGGCCAGGTGATCGCTTCTGACGAGCAGGTGATCGGTACGATCGGTACGTCATGTTCGGGTGCTGCTACGGCGGCGTCTCCTTTGATCTCGGAGACGGGTGGTGTGTTGATCTCACCATCGAATACGTCTCCTGCTTTGACGTCTGACCTTGAGGGCACTGCTGGTGAGAACTACAGCCCCGGGTATTACCGCACGGCACATAATGACCTGTTCCAGGGCGCTGCTGTTGGCGACTTTGTGTTCAACGAGCTTGGGCTGACGAAGGTTGCGGCGATCCATGATGGTGATCCGTACACGAATGGTCTTGCGACTGCGTTCAAGAACGCTTTCGAGGCGCTTGGTGGCGAGGTTGTGGCGTTCACTGCTGTGAACAAGGGTGATACCGATATGACGGGTGTGCTCACGGAGGTTGCTGCGGCGGCTCCTGAGGCGTTGTACTACCCGATCTTCATGCCTGAGGGCGGTTTCATCGCTCAGCAGGCTGGAGGGATCGCAGGTCTCGAGGACACGGTGATGATCGCGGCGGATGGTCTGTTGACGGACAACTTCATGGAGTTGCCTGAGTCTGCTGGTACCTACTTCTCTGGTCCGAACCTTGACTACGGCACGAATGCATCCGAGATCGGCACAACGGCTGACGACTTCCTTGCGGCGTATGAGGCCGAGTACGGTGAGTCTCCTTCAGCGGCGTTCTGGGCGCACAGCTACGACGCAACGGTGTTGTTGTTGTCTGCCATCGATGCGGTCGCTGTTGAGCTTGATGATGGTTCCTTGTTCATCGATCGTCAGGCGTTGCGCGACAATCTGACGTCGACGTCGAACTTCGGTGGCATCATCGGGACCCTGTCGTGTGACGAGTTCGGTGATTGTGGTGCACAGCGCATCTCGGTTGTGTTCCATGAGGATCCGTCTGACGTTCAGACAGGCAAGGAGAACATCGTGTTCGAGTTCTCACCAATCGGCTGATCTCGAACAACTGAACAAAACAGAAAGCCGGCGCCGTATAGGTGCCGGCTTTCTGCTTTACTCCCACCCAGATGACTACCACTGCGACGACCCCGACGCGCACTTTCAAGTTCTCCTGGACTGACTCCTTCTTGTGGGCGATCCGCGTCATGGCGATATTCGTGATCGTGTGGGGGTTCATAGGTGCCATAGCGCTTGGGCTCGAGGGCAACGGTCTCAGCGCGGAGGCCTGGAAGCAACTGATCGTCTCCGGTGTTGCCCAGGGTTCGATGTATGGCCTTCTCGCTCTCGGCTACTCGATGGTGTACGGCGTTCTCGGGTTCATCAACTTCGCGCACGGTGAAGTGTTCATGGTTGGCGCGATGGTCGGGTTCTTCGCCGCGGATGCCCTCTTCGAAGCAGGATTGTGGGAGGCGAACTTCATCCTGTCGATCTTCATCGTGCTCCTCGTCGCGATGTTCACGTCGACCTTCACCGCGGTGCTCATCGAGAAGATCGCCTACCAACCTCTGCGCAACGCGCCGCGGCTCATACCCCTCATCACATCTATCGGCATCTCCTTCTTCATCCAGAATGCGGTGCAGTTGCTCGTAGGACCGGCCGTCAAGACATACCCTGCACCCCCCTCGTGGCTGAGCGACCCTGTCAACATCCTTGGATTCCAGATTCCGGGGACGATCCTGCTCGTGGTCTTCCTTGCGGCCGTTTCGATGGTCGGGCTTTGGCTCTTCGTCGAGCGTTCAGCAACGGGGCGGGCGATGCGCGCGGTCGCCGAGGACAAGGAGATCGCGGCTTTGATGGGGATCAACGTTGACAGGGTGATCGTGATGACGTTCGCGGTTGGTGGGGCGATGGCTGGTGTTGCTGCGTTGCTTTGGGCATTGATGTTTCGTAGCGTCTCGTTCATCACGGGGTTCCTTCCTGGCATCAAGGCGTTCACTGCGGCCGTATTGGGTGGTATTGGGAATATCGTTGGTGCAATGGTCGGCGGTCTTCTCCTTGGTTTGTTCGAATCCCTCGGCCCGAACGTCATCCTCAGAGGATTGTCGTGGCAGATCCCGCTTGCTCTCGGAATCGTCCTGCTTGCCGCCGGGGTCGCCACCGTCGTCGGCGGCAGAGCAATGAAACGCAACGGGGTTGTTGTTCTGGGTGCTGCAGCGATCCTCATGGGGTTGACCGGGGTTGCTGGCTTCACGATCGTCATACCGGGGCTCAGCCAACTCAAAGATGTTGTTGCATTCACCGCACTCGTACTGGTGTTGATCTTCAGACCTGCCGGCCTGTTCGGTGAGCAACTTGGGAGGGAGGACCGCGCCTGATGACAGACACACTTGAGCGCACCAGCGAATCCGAAGCGCCTTCTCCAAACCCCGTCGATTGGTCAAAGGTCCAGAAGTGGGGATCACTTGGCGGCCTGACGATGTCATTCATCGCAGCCATTGGCATGGTGGCGGCGCTCGACAAACGGATCATCATCTCACCGTGGTTGAGCCTGGGGTTCATCACACTGCTTTGGGTGCCTGTCGCCTACGGATACATCGCTGCTACAGAGAAGGCATCAGATGGCAGCCCGCCACCGGTGAAAGGTGCACGAGATATCATTTCGGGACTCGTGACCGGTCTCATCTCCGGTGCGTTGTTTGCGCTCTTCATCGTGATAATCGATGCTGTCGACCTCACAGATGTCTTCAGGAACCTCGGTCCGAAACTCGTGGAGCTCCTCACGTTCGGTCTCGGCCTCGGCGCCGCATCCGTCATATGGATCGTCGGATCTGGTCTCCTCGGTCTCATAGGTGGAGCCCTCAAAGTGGTACGACCAACAGTACGACGGGTCGTGAGTTCAGCAGCCATGGGCGTGTTCGGTGTGGCTCTCCTCGAACTCATCGTCACCGACATCTCCCAGGGTCTTCACATCGAGTTCGTCACCGACTGGTTGTACGCGATCAACGGGGGCCTGACGACGATCTCTGCGATAGTCGTGGCGATCCTGTTCGGGTTGCTTGGTTTGCGCTCGGATGACCGAACTCTCACCCAGCGCAGGCTTGACAGAATGAACCTCGAGCCTCAGGTTCTGGTCAGAAGGAACGCGATCGCCGCAGCGATCACCATTGCGGCCGTGATCTTCCTGCCGATGATCCTCGGTGGCCTTACCAACGAACTCCTGGCAAACGTCGGTTTGTTCGTCTTGATGGGCCTCGGCTTGAACATCGTCGTCGGATCAGCCGGCCTGCTCGATCTTGGCTATGTGGCCTTCTTTGCGGTGGGCGCCTACACCACAGCGATACTCACATCGCCTCTGTCGCCGACCTGGACTCCCGAGTTGACTCTCAACTTCCTGTCTTGGGAGGGGTGGCTGATCCTGGCCATCGTGCTCGTCATGGCTGCGATCGCCGGCCTCTTCATAGGTACGCCCGTTATCAAACTGCGGGGTGATTACCTTGCGATCGTGACCCTTGGATTCGGAGAGATCGTCCGGATCCTCTTCCTCTCTGACTGGCTCTCTCCTTACTTCGGAGGTGCGCAAGGAATTACCAACATCCCGTCTGCTGCACTCGGCCCTGTCGAGATCAAAGGGACCAACTCCCAGGCCATGTTCTACCTGATAGCGGCGTTCGTGGCGATCGCGATCTACGTGTCGTGGAGGCTGCAGAAATCGCGAACGGGAAGGGCCTGGACCGCGTTGCGAGAGGACGAGGACGTGGCCGAGGCGATGGGTATCAACACGACGGCATCGAAACTCACCGCATTCGTGACTGGTGCAATGTTCGCATCCATAGCTGGCATGCTCTTTGCTGCCAAGGTCGGTTCCATTTTCCCTAGCTCCTTCAAGCTCCTTGTATCGATCATCATCCTCGTGATCGTGATCGTCGGAGGCATGGGCTCGATTCCCGGTGTGATCATCGGTGCGATCGTGCTGATCGGCATTCTTGGAGGGCCAACGCAGCCTGGTCTTCTCCAGGAGTTCGGGCAATTCAAGCTGCTGATCTACGGTGCGCTGCTTGTCGTGATGATGCTCAAACGTCCAGAAGGACTATGGCCGTCGCTTCGAAGACAGCGGGAACTGCACCACGATGAGATGAGCCAGGATTCGTGGCTCCAGGGTACGTCCTATCAAACGGGAGGGGTTCCCGAAGACGAACAAGGCGGGACTCGCTACACGGATGACGCCGCTCCGATCCAGGACGGTGATGGCTGATGCCCATGCTCGACATCCAGCATCTGACGAAGAGCTTCGGCGGTGTGCAGGCCCTCAACGATCTCGACTTCCACGTAGACAAGGGCGAGATCGTTTCGGTTATCGGTCCCAACGGTGCTGGCAAGACCTCGTTCTTCAACACCGTCACAGGCTACTTCTCCCCCGACGAGGGGCAGATCCTGTTCAATGGAGTCAACATATCTGGCCATGAACCGCACGAGATCACCGAACTTGGGATCGCCCGCACGTTCCAGAATGTTCGGCTCTTTCCTGACATGACCGTGCTCGAGAACGTGATGGTTGCCCAGCACTGCCGCACGACCACCGGGATCTTTGGAACACTGTTGAATACTCGATCGTTCCGCAGAGAGGAGGCCCAGATCGAAGCGAACGCCAAGGACGTTCTCTCGTTCTTCGGGAAGCGACTCCAGGGGTATCGATGGGACCAACCAGCCTCCGTATTGTCATATGCCAACCGCCGCAGGCTCGAGATCGCACGGGCAATGGCCACCGAGCCTGAGCTCATCCTTCTCGATGAGCCAACGGCGGGGATGAACCCGAAGGAGACGGCTGAACTCACGGACCTGATCAGGCAATTGAGGGATGACAGGGGCTACACGGTTGTTCTGATCGAACACGAGATGCGCGTTGTTCGCGATGTCTCTGATCGTGTTGTCGTTCTCGACCACGGGGAGAAGATCGCGGAAGGCGACTTCGAGACGGTGTCTCACAACCCTGATGTCATCGAGGCATATCTCGGAAGACCAGCGGAGCACACAGATGAGTGACCAGGCGCCGGTACTCGAATTCCGTAACATCAATGTCCACTACGGGCCCGTTCATGTGCTCAAGGACATGAACCTATCGATCAATGCCGGGGAACTCGTCTGCCTCCTCGGTGGCAACGCTTCAGGGAAGACGACAACCCTCAAGACGATCCTCGGGATGGTGCAACCGTCGTCTGGCGACGTCATCATCGACGGAGACGTGGTCACGGGAGAGAAGATCGCAGGCATCGTATCGCGTGGCGTCACGATGGTTCCTGAGAACAGACGGCTCTTCAAAAGGATGACCGTCAAGGAGAACCTCGAGATCGGCGCGTATCTTCGCACCGACAGGGACAGCCTCGATGCTGAGATGGAACACATCTTCGAGATGTTCCCCCGAGTCAAGGAGCGCCTGAACCAGAAGGCAGGCACGTTGTCCGGGGGGGAGCAACAGATGGTCGCTGTTGGTAGGGCGCTCATGGCAAAGCCAAAGGTGCTCCTGATGGATGAGCCTTCGATGGGCCTTGCGCCGGTGCTGGTCCAGCAGAATTTCGACATCATCGAGAGGATCAACGGCGAGGGGGTGACCGTATTCATGGTCGAGCAGAACGCCAATATGGCACTCTCGATCGCAGATCGGGGATATGTGCTCCTTACGGGTCGTATCGTCCTCGACGACACGGCTCCGAACCTCCTTGCGAACGAAGACCTCCGCAAGGCCTATCTTGGAGAAGTCGACTAACGGAGGTGCGCGGTGGCTCGAGATACTGCTGACGTGGTGATCATCGGTGGTGGGATCATCGGCATGTCGATCGCCCACCAGATCGCACGGAGAAGCAACCTGAAGGTCATCGTGCTCGAGAAGGGTGTAGGCCTGGGCGAGGGATCGACCGGTGGCTCTTCGGCGATCACCCGGCAGCGCTACTCGAAACTCGAGAGTATCCGGGTCGCCCGTGACGGGAACCTCATCTGGCGGAACTGGGCTGAGTACACGGGTTTGAGCGAACCGGTTGGAACGTTTCACGACATCGGTGTCCTATGGATGATGCATGACAGCATCCAGGGTGTGGAAGCAGACAAGGACAGGCTCGTAGCCGAGGGCATTGACGCGGTGATGGTCGATGCGGCGGACCTCAAGAACCTCTACCCGGGTGTGTCCGCGTGCATGGTGCCCTTCGACCTCACAGGTGAGATCGAGCACGAGTGCGCGGACGGGGACGCCTTCCTGATCGAGCGCGACACCGGCTTTTTCGACGCAACGGGGGCGCTGCTGGATGTCGCTACTGCGGCCAGGGCGGGCGGAGTCGATGTTCGTATGCGTGCAGAAGTTGTCGACGTGTCTGTGGTTGGCGGCCGTGTAACGGGAGTGACCCTTGCCGACGGATCATCGATTGATGCGCCGATGATCGTGAACGCTGCCGGGCCATGGTGCAATCGCATCAGTGCAATGGCAGGCCTCGAGACTCCCTGGGAGCTTGTTCCCACGAGGATCCAGGTGCTCTACAGGGCTCTGCCGGCTGAAGTTCCGCGCCCGGTACCGGTGACTTGTGACGCACCCGGCGGTGTGTACTTCCGTCCTGAGGCAGGAGATGGCCAGATCATCCTCGGGTCTCTGCTCGAGGAGGATGAACTCGAGTTGGCAGATCCTGATCGGTACAACCAGACTGCGGACCGAGCGTTCATCGACACGAAGATCCACGCGCTTCATCATCGGCTTCCGGATCTTCCCTACGTTGGTGTTCCTGGAGGCATGGCATCGTTGTATACAGTGAATCGCCAGGATGTGCTCCCCATCGTGGGGCCAACGACGATCGATGGTTTCGCCGTGGTGAACGGGTTCTCGGGCCACGGTTTCAAGGAGTCCCAGGTGATCGCATCCATGATGGCGCAGTGGATCACTGACGAGCGAGCAGATCTCGATACCGATGTTCCCATGGAGTTCTTCTCCATCGATCGTGACCCCATAGACATCGCCGAGCACACAGTGCTGGCGTGAGTGGCGACGTCGCTCAGAATGGAGCGGGGTTGCTACACAACATGTCCCGCTTTTCAACCTC
>JAMBLL010000246.1 GCA_023336765.1 Actinomycetes bacterium
ACCACGGGTTCCTCGTAGACGCCGGTGATCTCACCTGAGACAGCGTCGATGGTGACCAGGGCTTGGAAATCAGGCGACGGTCCGTCTCCAAACACGAGGACCTCCCACACGGGACGGGCTCTCAGACCCCGATAGCCGAGGGTTGCAGAGCCGTGCCCTGTGGTGAATGACACCCGGTCAGAGGCCTTCTCGATCGCTTCCATGTCGGTGACCTGCATCTTCCACCCGCCGAGGAACTGGTACCCGGCAAGCACGACAAGTGGCACCACCGCGGTCAGCCATAGGAGTTGAATCTGTGTTGCGAGTACGACCACCCCAGCAAGAACAGCCATGACGATATACACAACTCCAGCGCGGCGGCGTTTCGCCGTGTCGAGGATGCGATAGGGTCGGATCATGCCGTCGCCGCTTCCTGGCGCAACAGGTGAATCATCACCCATGGTGGGTCATGGAGTTTCTTCCATCAGCCCCTGGAGGAGATCTGGCTCCACTGCCTTGTCCCCATGTCTGCGATGCCATCTGTCCCACAGGACGAGCATCGAGGGGAGCACGAGAACCGCCGCGATTAGCGCAAGCAGGATCGTGTAGGAGAGCACGAACCCGAACTGCCGGAAGGGAATGGTCGTGGAGATCATCAAGATGCCGAACCCCGCCATGGTCGTGAGAGCAGAGCCGGCAAGTGCGCCACCGGTGTGGGTCAGGGTGTGCTCGATCGCATCATCTTCGTTGTCCCACTCGAGGCGTTCCTCCAGGTACCGATGCGTGACGTGGATCATGTACGGAATCCCGATACCGATCCCTAGGGCCGAGATCGTTGCGGTGACCGGACCGAACGGTATGCCAAAGGTTGCCATCAGCCCGAATACCCAGATCACGACCATTGCAACAGGCAGCGTTGTTATGACACCGAGCATCGGCCTTCGGGTCTCGAACCAGAAGTTCACCACGAGGAGGAGAAGTGCGGCGCCGAGCGTCAATACCAACGACGAGACCTGGGAGTCACGCAATGTGTTGACGACGAGACTCGAGATGATCGCGCTCGAGGTTGCCACTGAGCTCAACCCCGCATCTCGTACAGGCACGAATGCCTTGTTCAGCCCATCCGCAAGGTCTGAGGCCCCGCTGTCTCCTGCTGTCGTGTCGAAGTTGAACAGTGCAGCGTCGTAGAGCCCGTCGGTTTCTGCAAGGACACTCGCCATCACATCGGGATATTTCTCCACGGCTTTGTCGTATACCGCGGTTATGTCTGCGCTGTCGGGGAAGATGCCGCCCTGCCCGAGGCCTGCACCCACGGCAACACCAAGAACCTCCTGGTCGAATGTTTCCGATTCGGGGTTCAGGAAGCGCAGCATCACAGAGGTAAGCGAGTTGCCCGTTGGGAATGCTCCTTGGGGAGTGTCGACTGACTGCACGTGCTCGACATCAGCAGTGTCCGTGTAGGAGGCGAGCATCCCATTCCACGCAGCTCCAGTTGCAACATCACCTGTGACGAGGACGCTGGTTGTCTCAGGGAAGTCGAACCGGTCCGACAGCGTGAGCGCCGTGCCACGCAGTGGCGATGTTGTCGGAACGAAGTCGAGGAACGAGAATTCTGTCGACAGACCGGTCATTCCGTATGCGGCGAATCCGGTGACGACCAGGGAGCCGATAACCGTCCAAGTAGCCGCCTTACGTGGCAGAACGGACAACTTGCCCATCAGCCGCGACAGAAGCCTGGCCTCTCCTGCTTGGAGACCGGCTATCTGGAGTCGGTCGTGCTTCTCTGCGCGTCTGTCGAGCACCTGCCTGACCGCAGGAACGAACGTGAGCATGAGGAGGAACGAGATAACGATTCCTACCGCTGCCAGTTCGCCGAATTCGGCGAGAGCTGGGATGTCGTTGGTGACATTCGTCAGGAATCCAACCGCTGTGGTGACCGTCGCGAGGACAAGAGCAACGCCAACGGTGCGGATAGCGATCGCGATCGATCGATCCACTCCTACGCCGCCACCAAGTTCCTGACGGTACCGGGTGCTCATGTGGATCGCGTAGTCGACGCCAAGCCCGATCAAGAGAATCGGAAGGATCTGTACCATTTGGGACTGCTCACCGAAACGAAGGTATCCGTATCCGTTCATCCATTGGATGGCAAACCCGATGGTCAAGAACGTGAGCAGCGTGTCTGAAGTGGTCCTCCTCAGGCGTCCCCCTCCGAAGGTCCATAGCAAGAATGCAGCTGCGTAGAGCATCAATGCGGTGAGCAGCACGTTTGCAAGCGGCGCGTCGGCCCAGGACTCGGGGAACGTGTCGGGGAAGATCAGAGCGAGGCTCGGTGCCACCGCAACAGCAAGACCGGCGAGCATCAGAACGACGCCGATGGCGAACTTGACGCGGTCCGTTACCGTCTGTGGCTTGACGAGGTAGATGGTTGCAAGTACGAGCAGGATGATGAGGCCAGCGGATGCGAACAGTCGTGCGATTTCGGTCTGAAAGTCTCCGCCTGAAGCGAATATCAACTCGATGCTGAATGGTTCGTTCGTGATCGATTCAGGTGATGGTGTTGCAAGGACGGCATCGCCGACGATCTCCGCGTTGATCGCTGCTTCGTCGAAGTCGTCACTCGAGAGATACGAGATTGCGCTGAGCCCAAGTTCGGCGGTCGCCGCCTCGAGATCAGCGTCATCGGAGAGCAACGCTGTGAGGAACGTACGGAACTCGACGGGAACGGCATCGAGGCCAGCGACGTACATCGCTTTCACCTCTTCGTCCGTCGTAGGCATCGGTGCACCTGCTTGAAGAAGGACCTGAACAGGTGTCATGTAGGACAAGATCGCTGGCGACTGTGGTTGGTCGACGAGAATGTCAGAGGCGGCTGAGGCTCTCACTGTTTGTTCGAGTGCCAACGCAGCCTTGAGCCCATCGAGCGTTATCACGTCTCCGGTGGTGCTTGAGGTGAGAACCTGGAGTCTCGCAGTGGAGCCGAAGGTCTCAGCGATTTGTGCTGAAGCGGTTAGTTCAGGAGCGTCGGGTGTAAATGACGAGTTCTGATCGTCAGATGGCAGGTACTGACTCGCGAAGGAGCCGAGAGCGAGCGTGACAACGATCGTGACCGCGATCACCACCCACGGCGCGCGTCGAACAATCGAGGCCAATGCATTTACGAGTGTTTTCACGGGATCCTCCGAGGTCTGCAGTGTTGGGCTGCGCTAGCGGATGAATGCTACAGGCGCCGTGGTGTCATGCGCGACAGATCATCGACGTGCAAATGTCT
>JAMBLL010000247.1 GCA_023336765.1 Actinomycetes bacterium
AAGGGGGACAGCAGAGGGACGGAGTCCCGATGCAGGGGGATAACGCGAGAGCCAACAGGTCTTGTGCCGCTTGGCGGATCCCCTAGCTCCTCGCAGGGCTCGTCGCTTATCCCGCTTGAAAGGGGGATGCTTGGCCTCAACGGTCACTCGGCGATGCTCTCCAGCGCGTCTCTTGCTGCGTCGATCGCTGCTGACTTCTTGGAGCCGCCGGTTCCGGTTCCGATCGTTTCACCTTCGACTGAGGCTGTTGCCATGAAGACGACGGCGTGGTCGGGGCCCGATTGTTCGTAGGAGAACGAAACGGCCCTTCGTGACTTGGCGAGGAGTTCCTGGAGGCGGGACCTCGGATCGGTTGTGGCTGGTGATGATGCTCTCAGATCGATGACAGTCCGCCATTCATCACGCACGAGGCGGGCAACCTCTGCCCAGCCCCCATCGATGTACACCGCACCGAGAATCGCCTCAACGACGTCCGAGACGATGGAGTCACGGTCACGCCCACCCGCACGGTCCTCCCCCCTCCCCAGTCTGATGTGATCGGGAATACCGAGGTCCCTCCCTACGGCCGCAAGCGAGCGTCGGTCAACCACAACGGCCCGCAGTTTCGTCATCTCGCCCTCGGGGGCCTCGGGATACGAGTCAAAGATCGTGCTGGCGGTCACCAGACCAAGAACGGCATCCCCGAGAAATTCAAGCCGTTCGTACGATGGAGCAGAGTTCTCAGCGGAGAACGAGGTGTGTGTGAGAGCTTCAAGAAGGAGGGACGGATCCGTGAACACATAGCCGAGGCGATCCTCCAGGGACGCGAGGGTTTCAGGCTCGTCGCTCATCAGCGCTCCGCGGCGATACCCGCGGTGATCGACTCGACCAGGCCGTTCTCGACACCCCTGGCGGCGATCTTGATCGCGTTCTTGATCGCGATGCGTGACGAACTGCCGTGTGCGATAACAACCACACCCTTCGTACCGACCAGATGTGCCCCACCGACAGATTCCGATGACAGACTCTCACGAAGAGACATCAACGCGGGCATCAGAGTCGCAACTGCATCCTGATACTCAGGGTCGGCCAGCGTCTCGAAGAGCAAGTTCTGAATCGCCTTTGCTGTGCCTTCACCTGTCTTGAGAAGGACATTGCCTGTGAACCCGTCGGTCACGAACACATCTGCCGCATCCTTGGCGATGTCCGTGCCTTCGACATTTCCGACGAAGTTGATCCCCCTGCTCGCAGCCAACAGTTCGAATGCGGCCTTTTCGAGGTCACGCCCCTTGGAATCCTCCTCCCCGATGTTCAAGAGGCCGATGCGCGGCGATTCCTTCTGCTGATAGACCTTCGCCAGCGATGACCCCATCACCGCGAACTGCATGAGGTTCTCGGGTTTACAGTCGATGTTCGCACCCACATCCAGCACGATGAGTCCAGTCGGGAACACCGAGGCGATACCCGGGCGCTTCACGCCTGCAATACGTCCGATCAGGAAGGCGGCACATGCCATGGCTGCACCGGTGGATCCCGCGGACACGACAGCATCAGCCTCACCGCTTGAAACCATCTTCGATGCCACCACGATGGAAGCATCACGCTTCTCACGGATCGCATGCGCAGGGTCGTCATCCATCGTGATGGTCTCAGAACAATGGTGTATAGACACTGAAACGCCCCTCCCTTCAACGAGAGGAGCGATCTGTGCCTCGTCGCCGACCAGGACGACATCGACGCCATTTTCAGCAGCGATCAGAGCGCCTTCGACGATCTCACGGGGAGCGGTGTCACCCCCCATCGCGTCCACGGCGATCAATGGCATCGTGGCTACGACGCCTCGATGACTTCGCGGCCGTTGTACGTTCCGCAGTTCGTGCACGCCCTATGGGGTGCATGCGGAGCGTTGCACGTCGAGCAACGAGCGATGGTCGGACGTGCGACCTTCCACTGAGCCTTGCGGCGTCGGGTGCGTGACCGCGACATCTTCTTTTTTGGCACTGCCATGATGAAACCTTTTCTGTTCAATCCCCGGGTTCGAGGAGATCCTGGTCGAGGAGGTCCTTGAGGGCGGCGAATGGCGAACGCGACTCGCCCCCATCTGTGTCGGGGTCTGTATTCAAGTCGTTTTCTGCACTAGTCACAACTCCTTGGCAGTCGTCTCCGCAATCCTGGGTTACAGGAACCGCCAGCAGCACCTCGTCAAGGAGCATCTGTTCCACGTCGATGGTGTGCCCATCAAGGGCGTACGTCTCGTCGTCCTCGGTCGTGTCAAAGAGCGCACCGATGGTTGCTCTCCTGGGCGTCGTGAACGTATCGAGACACCGGGAACAGGTATCGATTGTTGTGTACCGAACAGATCCGGTGACTGCTACCCCGCCCGATACCGGGTGGAGAACGAGATCTGCTTCCACCGGGATGTCTGGCGACATCCTGGACATATCCATCCCCCATTCAGCGCTCGCGTCGATGTTCACCGGGCGCGACAACGCGTCCCTGCCAAGCAGGTCAGCAACATTGAGCACGAAGGGACTGCGGATCATGGCATGAGAGTACCGCTGTAGCAACACGAATCGTGCGGTTACTCGAGGATCGGAGGTGCCTCGGTGGGCGGCAGAGCCTTATGGAGTTCAGCACGCGCCTCGGTGACGTACCGATAGAGTTCGCCGAGCACGGTTTCCGCCTCCACAAGGTGGCGCTCTGCGTAATCCTCGGCTTCGAGGCGGATACGGCGTGCCTCGTTCTCTGCGTGGCGCACGAGCGTGTTCGCCTCTTCAACGGCCTCCTGCACAACGTAGTTCTGGGACACGAGCCTGGCAGACTCCTCCTGGGCCTCGGCAATGAGTCGTGCCGAATCGTCCTGTGCCTTCACGATGACATCTCTAGCCTTCTCGTTGGTCCTCGAGATGTAGGACTCGCGCTCGCGGACCATCCATCGAGCTGCCCGAATCTCCTCAGGTAGCTCCTCAGCTGCCATGTGGAGCTGATCGAGGAACTCATCCTGGTTGACCATGACATTGTTCGACAGTGGGACTGCTCTGGCCTGTTCGATCTCCGTGATCAGGTCTTCGAGAAGATCAGCGAGACGGCCGGGGACGGGAGGCGATTTGGGTGCCTCATCTGGGCGATCGATCATACGAGACGCTCCTTTAGCGCTGCTGCAACGGGTTCTGGGACGAGGGCATCGACGGAGCCGCCGAGCCTCGCAACTTCCTTGACAAGTGATGATGAGAGGTATGCGTATTCAGGCTTGGTGGCGACGAACAGAGAGACAACATCACCAGAGAGGTGTCTGTTCATCTGGGACATCTGGATCTCGAACTCGAAATCGGTGACAGCGCGCAGACCCTTGACCATCGTCGTGGCCCCGACCTCGCGGGCGAAGTCCACGAGCAGGCCCTGAAAGGACGCGACACGCACATTGTCCCAGCCCCTCGTGCACTCCTCCAGGAGGGCGATCCGCTCATCCGCGGTGAACAAAGGGGATTTCGACGGGTTGTGAACAACAGAAACGATCACTTCGTCAAAGAGAGCCGCGCACCGTTCTACGACGTCAAGGTGACCCTTGGTCGGTGGGTCGAAACTTCCTGGAACGAGCGCGGTTATCACGATTGCAGCCTCTCCAATATCATCACTACAGCATCACCGTAACGCCGTTCGTCCGTACAAGTGAGGCTTTCGGGAATCTCCGTATTGCTCTGAGCCTGCCGGTGCATCACGATGATGCCGCTGGGTGCGAGAACTTCGTCCATGGACATAAGCGTATCGGTAACAGAATCGTCGCTGTCTGCGTACGGTGGATCGACGAAGACAACATCGAACAAACCACTGACGGCTGCGATCGCTCCAGGCAACGATCCGCGTATGACCGTTCCACCAAGTCCGACATTCTCGATGTTGTGCTCGATCGTTCGCGACGCCTCACGGCCGTGCTCCACGAACACCGCGCTCGCAGCGCCCCTGCTCAATGCCTCAAGACCAAGCGACCCGGAACCCGCATACAGGTCAAGTACACGCGCTCCATCGAACCTGCCAGCAAGGATCGAGAACACAGACTCCCTGGCACGACCTGTCATCGGACGTGTGCCGGAACCGGGAACCGATAGCTTCCTGCCCTTGGCGATACCTGCGATGATCTGCATGCTCAAGACCTCGACAGCCATTCCGTGTCGCGACCGATGAACACCTCGACCTCGGCCATCACGTCCCGGACGAACTCACTGTTCCTGTCGATGTCCACTGCCCGGGTTGCCACTGACCTTGCAGCCTCGAGCAGATCCCGGTCTCTCAGGATGTCTCCGAGCCTCAGGTCGGCAGCACCGGACTGGGATCCGGCGAACACTGTGCCCTGGCCCCGGATTTCGAGATCGGCGTTGGCAAGTTCGAAGCCATCGTTGGACGCGATCATCGCGTCGATTCGTCGTCGACCGTCTTCACCTGGATCGTCAGACACGAGGAGACACGTTGCCTGGTCGTCGCCTCGGCCGACACGACCGCGCAACTGGTGCAATTGGCTCAAGCCGAACCGGTCTGCGTCGCGAACGACCATCAAGGTCGCGTTCGCGATGTCGATACCCACCTCGATCACGGTGGTGGATACGAGCACATCGATGTCACCGTTGGCGAGTCTCTCCATGACGTCTGCCTTCGCCTGGGATCGCATCTTCCCATGGAGGAGGCCGACGGTGACGTCGGGGAGTGCCGCTTCAATGCGACGGAACTCCGATTCTGCCGAACGAGCTTCGATCTTGTCTGAGTCCTCGACAAGAGGACATACGACGAACACCTGGTTCCCCCGTTTCACAGCCTCCGCTATGGCTTCGTCGATCGGACCATCCGTACCGGAAACCTCCGATGTTGCAACTGGCTGACGGCCCGTAGGCATCTCCGTTATCACCGAGACGTCGAGGTCGCCGTAGAGCGTCATCGCAAGCGTGCGCGGGATCGGTGTTGCGGTCATCAAAAGGAGGTCAGGAACTGCCTCGTCGGGTGCCGCGTCTCTGAGTATCACCCGCTGTTCCACGCCGAACCGGTGTTGTTCGTCCACAACCGTCATCCCCAGGGATGCGAACTTCACATCGGACTGGATCAAGGCGTGAGTCCCAAAGGCGATGTCGATCGTGCCATCGGAGAGCCACTCAAGACCCTGGGACCGGCTCACATCTCCATGTACGAAATTGACGGTGATCCGTCCGGACGTGAACAGGCCGATTCGGATCGGCCTTTCAGAATCTTGCTCCTCACCGAACAACGATCCAGTGCCAGACGCACCAACATCGACCTGGGCAGGCGCCATCCCAGCTCGAATCAGGGCATCCGCGGTACCGAGGTAGTGCTGGGTTGCCAGCACCTCTGTGGGTGCCATCACCGTTCCCTGATGACCGCTCTCCACCGACGAGAGCAGTGCAGCGATGACAACAACCGTCTTACCGGATCCAACTTCGCCCTGGAGGAGTCGATGCATCGGCTGCACGTTTCGCATGTCCTTGACAATGTCATCGAGCGCGCGCATCTGGCTGCCCTCAGGCGGTTCCTCCCCACTGCCTTCGGGTAGCTGACCCGTCAACTCGAACGGGAATGACTCG
This sequence comes from Actinomycetes bacterium, assembly GCA_023336765.1. GTDB lineage: Bacteria > Actinomycetota > Acidimicrobiia > Spongiisociales > UBA5794 > JAMBLL01. The sequence continues at coordinate 5,565 of JAMBLL010000247.1, forward strand.
AGGAACCGATCGCGCATCGTTCCCGGTACATCGTTGGTGATACCCACCCTGGACTCGTACTCGTCGTATGAGTGCACCCGGAATGCCATCTGTATGCGGAGGAACTCGTCGAAGATGAGCCGCCTTCTCGCCGCTGCAACAACATCCTGGGTATCAGGCAGATGAATGTCGTGGACGGCCGTGTTCGTGCTCACGAGGCCGCGCTGCGTGCGCACCTCGTCGGGAACGATGTCGACAATGGGCAGCGATCTCTTCACCGCGTTGTCGACTGACGCCCGTGACTGATACGCACTCAATCCACCGAGTCCACCATATATCGGCAGGATCCTCCCCGTCAGCGTCGCCCCACCACCTGAAAGCCTGTCGACATCGGGGCTCTTCATCTGCAGCGAGTTCTTGAAGGTCTCGAGTTTCCCGCTCAGAGCCACTTCTTCACCCTCTGTGAGGCGGATCCATGGATTGAACCACACGACTCGAACAGACCTCGTCCCATCGAATATCTGTGCTTCCACCATCGTCCGCTTCCGCGAGATCCTTCTCTTGGAGAACTTGGTAACTGTGCCACCAATCGTGACCTCCTCGCCGATGGGTGCTGCCCCGATATCGAAGATCTGGCTCCGGTCGAGGTAGCGCCGCGGAACTGTCAGCAGAAGATCGGCGACAGATTCGATTCCCTGTGTGCGCAGTTTCCTGACTGCGACCTTGCCGATCCCCTTGACGTTGCCGACAGGGACCTCAGCGAAATAGGCCAATGTACGGCGAGTCGGTGTTTCAGAGACATCCATCACGACAAATCTAGGTCAGGACGCATGTACTGTGCCACCTCTTTGTCTGCCAGGCCAGGAGTCGACTACAAGATTGTCGCTGGTATCCTGCCACCGCACCTCAGGAGGTTTTCGCGCGCATGGCATACAGATGTGAAATTTGCGGCAAGGAGCCGTGGACAGGCAAACAGGTTTCGTTCTCCCACAAACGGTCGTCAAAGACCTGGAGACCGAACATCCAGAAGATCCGTGTCAAGCACGGGACGAACTCGCGGCGGGCGCGTGTATGTACATCATGCATCAAGGCAGGCAAGGTCGAGAAGGCCTGATGCAGGGGTTCGTCAAGGTGTACGACGAGGTGACCGAAACCGGCGTCATCATCTGCGACAACGACCGCTCTGAAGTCCTCCTCACGCCCGGAAGCCTCGACGGTTCCCTGTTTCGGCTGCTCCGCCAAGGTCAGCACGTCGTCTTCGACCTTCAGGACACCGAGCGTCGCGTGGCCACCAACGTCCGCTTCGGCTCCGACGGATATTGAAGAAGAAGCTGTCAGCCGTCAGC
>JAMBLL010000248.1 GCA_023336765.1 Actinomycetes bacterium
CCCCCGGACCTTTCCACTGAAGAACCTACGCCCTTGCCGATGTCACACGGTCGAGAAGGTACTGATCGAGGTTGTGGAGGATGTCTGTCAGAGGGTTGTTGGGGATCGAGTGAGCAGCTTCCTCGGCGACTTCGATGCGTCTGACTGCTTCATCGAGGACAACGTCGATAAACCCTCCCTGGACGGTGAGATCTATGACCTGGGCGATGTCATCGGGGGAGTAGGGCTGGCCGTTGGCGAGGAGTTTCTTGATCCTATCTCCGTCGGGGCCCTCCGATGCGAGAAGCACTGGCAGCGTGAATGTCCCCTCGCCGATGTCGCTTCCCGCTGGCTTGCCGAGGAACGCTTCGTCTGCGATGAGGTCGAGCACGTCGTCAGTTATCTGGAACACCATGCCCATTTCCCACGCCCACTCTGATATCGCGTCAACAGAGCCTCTGTCGGCACCACCGGTGATGGCACCAAGGCGTGCGGAAGTTCTGATCAGCGATGCGGTCTTCCCTCCGATCACATCGTGGTATCCCGTTGTTCCGTGGGAGAACCCGTTGGCGTACACGAGTTCTGCTACTTGGCCTTCGCACAAGGTCGCGTACGTCTGGGCGATGAGCGTCACCGCTTCGATGCCCAGAGGGGCAGCGACCTCTGAGGCCCGTGCCAGGAGGAAGTCTCCTGCAAGGATCGCCACCGTATTCGTCCAATTCGTGTTGACGCTGGTCTGACCTCGGCGTGAGCTCGCCTCGTCGATCACATCATCGTGATACAGCGAGCCCAGATGCACGAGTTCGACGGAGACACCCGCGTCAACGGGACCGTCTCCGTCGACCGAACCGAGTTCAGCTGCAACCTGGGCGAGGAGCGGCCGGTATCGTTTGCCGCCCGCCGACAGGAGGTGCTGTGCGATCTCTGTCAGAAACGGGGTGTTTGCCTCGGTGACGTCGAGGAGCCTCCTTTCGACCTTGTCCATGCGTTCCCACACGCGGGGAATCGGGACGAGTTCTTGGAAGATGGGGCGGTCCACTGGGACTCCGTGTGCGGGGAATGTTGATGCTAGCTGCGGGGTTCCATGTACTGAACACGACGATGGTCGCAGTATCGAGGGCATCAGGCACGTTCGGCGTATCTCCGCCGTATCGGGTTCGAGTATCTATACTGCGCGGGCGCACCGGCTTTCGGAGCGCCATATGCATATACGAGGTGATGAAGGTTGTTCGAGCGCTTCACAGATAGGGCCCGCAGGGTCGTGGTACTGGCACAGGAAGAGGCCAGGCTACTCAACCACAACTACATCGGAACAGAACACATCCTCCTGGGTCTCATCCATGAGGGTGAAGGTGTGGCTGCACGCGCCCTTGAATCGTTGGACATCGATCTTGAATCCGTCCGCACCGAGGTCGTCGAGATCATCGGCCAGGGCTCGCAATCTCCGTCTGGTCACATCCCATTCACTCCTCGTGCCAAGAAAGTCCTTGAACTGTCTCTGCGTGAGGCTCTCCAATTGGGGCACAACTACATCGGTACAGAACACATCCTGCTCGGCCTTATCCGTGAGGGGGAGGGTGTGGCTGCACAGGTTCTTGTGAAGCTTGGAGCCGATCTCACGAAGGTCCGCCAGACGGTCATCCAACTGCTGTCTGGCGTTGAAGGCGGCGAGGGATCCGGTTCGAGTTCCCACCCAGGTGGCAGTTCGAGCAGTTCGCGTAGCGAAGGCGGGTCATCCGGGTCGACGGTGCTCGACCAGTTCGGGCGCAACCTCACCCAACTTGCCCGTGAACAGGAACTCGACCCGGTTATCGGCCGTGCAGACGAGATCCAACGCGTGATGCAGGTGCTCTCCCGGCGTACGAAGAACAACCCGGTGCTCATCGGCGAGCCTGGTGTGGGCAAGACTGCCATCGTCGAGGGACTTGCTCGCAAGATCGTTGACGGCACCGTGCCCGACACGCTTACCGATAAGCACATCTACACACTTGACCTCGGCGCACTCGTTGCCGGTTCGCGCTATCGCGGTGATTTCGAGGAACGACTCAAGAAGGTACTCAAGGAGATCCGCACCCGTGGCGATATCGTCCTGTTCATAGACGAGATCCACACGCTTGTCGGTGCGGGTGCGGCTGAGGGCGCCATCGACGCCGCCAGCATCCTCAAACCGATGCTTGCCCGCGGTGAACTGCAAACCATCGGTGCCACCACGCTCGAGGAGTACCGCAAACATCTCGAAAAGGACTCTGCGCTTGAACGCCGATTCCAGCCGATTCAGGTGGAGGAACCGTCGATCGCAGATACGATCAAGATCCTCGAAGGACTTCGCGAGTCCTACGAGGAGCATCACAGGGTTGAATACACTGAACAGGCGCTTGTAAACGCAGCCAACCTTGCAGATCGTTACATCGCAGATCGGTTCTTGCCTGACAAGGCGATCGACCTTCTCGATGAGGCAGGAAGCCGTATGCGCTTGCGCCGCTCGGACCTTCCGGCCGAGGTCAAGGACATCGACGCCAAGATCGGCAAGATTCGCTCAGACAAGCGCGAGGCGATCAATGCCCAGCAGTACGAACGTGCAGCGAAGTTGCGCGATCGTGAGCGAGAGTTGCGCACCGAGCGTGCGGAAGCGCAAGAGCGTGGAAACGAGTCTGGAACAGACTACTCACCAACCATCGATGAAGAAGAGATCGCAGAAGTGCTGGCACAGTGGACGGGGATTCCTGTTCACAGGCTCACCGAGGAGGAGACCGCCAAGCTCATCAACATGGAAGGCGAGCTCCACAAGCGCATCATCGGTCAGACCGATGGGATCACTGCGGTGTCCAAGGCGATCCGCAGGACGCGTGCTGGCCTCAAGGATCCGAAGCGTCCAGCCGGTTCTTTCATCTTCCTCGGTCCATCAGGTGTTGGCAAGACGGAGACGGCCAAGACTCTCACAGAGTTCCTTTTCGGTGACGAGTCATCCCTGATCCAGATCGACATGTCCGAGTACATGGAGAAGCATGCGGTCAGCAGACTTGTCGGGTCACCTCCTGGGTACGTCGGATACGACGAGGGTGGTCAACTCACCGAGGCGGTGCGACGCAAGCCGTTCTCGGTCGTCCTATTCGACGAGATCGAGAAGGCGCATCCTGACGTGTTCAACATCCTCCTCCAGATCCTTGAGGATGGTCATCTGACCGATGCCCAGGGCAGAACGGTCGATTTCAAGAACACGGTCATCATCATGACATCCAACCTCGGCACAGCGGACCTTCGCAAGACGAAGATCGGGTTCGCAGAGTCGAGCGATGAACTCAACTATGACAAGATGCGCGAGAAGGTCATGGATGCCCTCAAGTTGCACTTCCGTCCTGAGTTCCTGAACCGCATCGATGAGGTCATCGTGTTCCACGAACTGACCCTCGACGAGGTGAAGCTGATCGTCGATCTGCTTCTTGTGCGTTTGCGGGACCAGCTTGAGAATCAGGCGCTCGACCTCGTCCTCACCGATGATGCCAAGGTGTTGCTCGCCAAGAGGGGGTATGACCCACAGCTTGGTGCTCGTCCGTTGCGTCGTGCGATCCAGCGTTTGCTCGAGGACCCACTCTCTGAGAAGGTCCTGTTCAAGGAGTTCTCCGCGGGCAGCACGATCCTCGTGACCGTTGACGTCGACGAACCTGACAAGCTCGCCTTCGAGGCGATCGAGACACCGACCGAGCCGTTGGTCGAACTAGCCGAGAATTGAGAGCGTTCTCCGTTCTCCGTTTTCCGATTTCTAGAGAGCACGGACGCATGTTCTCGCGGTTGACCTCACATGGTCGACGCTCATTCTTAAGTCTGCATCGCATCGCCGATGGGTGTCTGCTGGACGGAAAACGGAAAACGGAGAACGCCCATTTTGCAATACGAAGAACGCTCGCTTCGCGTGGTGTTCTCTCGCCACGACTACTACCATTGTGTTGTTCCCCCAAAACTGGGTGGGGAACGAAGTACACGACTATTGAAAGGGTGCACATGCGCTCAATAATGAAGCGAAGAGGTGCGTTCTTCGCACTGCTCCTCGTCCTGGCGCTTGTCGCGGCTGCGTGTAGCAGCAGCGACTCAGACAGCGACTCGACCGAAACGACCGTTGCGGCAGCAACTGAGACAACCGTTGCGGCAGCAACTGACACAACTGTTGCGGCAGCAACTGAGACAACTGTTGCGGCAGCGTCCACCACGGTTGCCGAATCGATGGCAGGCGAAGGCGTTACGGTCGGTATGGCCTATGACATCGGCGGACGTGGCGACAAGTCGTTCAACGACTCAGCCGCTGCGGGCCTCGACAAGGCCACGACCGACTTTGGTATCGAATCCAATGAACTGGAGCCTTCAGGTGGAGGCGAGAACCGGGAAGAGAACCTCAGACTCCTTGCGGAGAGCGGTCTTAACCCCGTGTTCGCCATCGGTTTCGCATTCGCTGACGGTGTCGCTGCTACCGCAGCGGACTTCCCTGACACATCGTTCGCGATTGTCGACTCTGTTGTCGATTTGCCCAACGTTGCCTCCCTTGTGTTCGCTGAGCACGAAGGTTCCGCACTCGTTGGTGCCGCTGCTGCCCTCAAGACACAGACCGGCACGATCGGTTTCGTCGGTGGTGTTGCTGGGCTTGGACTCATCGAGAAGTTCCAGGCTGGCTACGAAGCAGGCGCTCTGGAAGCCAATCCTGACGTCACAGTCCTCGTTCAGTACCTGACCGAGTTCCCTGACTTCGCCGGCTTCACCGATCCTGCCAAGGGTAAGGAAGCCGCACTCGCCATGTACGAAGAGGGCGCCGACGTGGTCTACCACGCAGCCGGCGGCTCTGGTGCAGGCGTGTTCGAGGCTGCCAAGGACACATCTGAGACCACAGGCACGAAGGTCTGGGCGATCGGTGTTGACTCCGACCAGTACCTGACCGCAGGCGAGGATGTGCAGGAGTACATCCTGACCTCCATGCTCAAGCGCGTCGATGTTGCCGTGTATTCCACGATCAACAACTTCGTGACCGATAGCCAGCAGTCAGGCGTCGTGGTCTTCGACCTCGCCGCTGACGGTGTTGCCTACTCAACGTCCGGCGGATTCGTCGACGATATCGTTGACCAGCTTGATGCTCTCCGCGAGAGCATCATCAAGGGCGACTTCGTCGTACCTGACGCACCAGCAGAGGGCTGACCTAGTAACCCTCCAGTCTGTAGAGTGGGGTCCGAGGCGCAAGCCTCGGACCCCACTGCTATGTTGGCGTGGACACCGGAGCGACGAGGAGTTGTAGTGGCCGACAGTGACCGAGCTATCGAACTGATCGACATTACCAAAACCTATCCCGGTGTCCTCGCGAACGACGGAGTGGATCTCTCCGTCGGCCTTGGCGATATCCATGCGATCGTTGGCGAGAACGGTGCAGGCAAGTCGACCCTGATGAACATCCTCTACGGCATGCAGTCACCTGACAGCGGGATCATCAAGGTACGTGGGGATGAAGTTTCTTTCGGGTCGCCAAAGGATGCCATTGCTCTGGGAATCGGTATGGTCCACCAGCACTTCATGCTCGCAGACAACCTGACCGTCCTTGAAAACATCGTACTGGGCGACGAGCCGACAAAGGGCCTACAACTCGATTTCTCCTTTGCCCGCGACAAGATCACGGAACTGTCTGAGCAGTACGGAATGCCTCTCGATCCTGATGCGATGGTCGAGTTCCTGACGATCGGCGAACGGCAGCGAGTGGAGATCATGAAGGTCCTCTACCGGGGCGCCACAATCCTCATCCTGGACGAACCCACGGCTGTGCTTGTGCCCCAGGAGGTTGATGATCTCTTCAACTCGCTCAAGGAGTTGCAGGCTGAGGGTGTGACCATCATCTTCATATCCCACAAACTCGACGAGGTTCTTTCTGTGTCGGATGCCATCACCGTCATGAGGGCAGGCAAGACTGTTGCGACCGCCGTGCCGTCGGAGATCACATCCCACGAACTTGCCGAGTTGATGGTTGGTTCTGAACTACCGACGCCTGAGACCGGTGAATCCACCGTGACCGACATCGTCGAACTGGCTGTGTCCGGTCTGTCCAACTATCACTCTGACGGCCGAATCGCAGTTGACAACGTGTCCTTCGAGATCCACCAGGGTGAGATCGTTGGTATTGCCGGTGTTGACGGCAACGGCCAGACAGAACTCGTCGACACGATCATGGGTGTACGCCACGCTGCCTCAGGGAAGGTCATGCTCAGCGGTGTCGATATCTCCGGCGATGACACCAAGGACCGCCGAACGGACGGAATAGGGATCATTCCCGGGGACCGCCATCGTCAGGGCCTCCTTCTCGACTCTTCCCTGTGGGAGAATGCCATGCTCGGGCATCAGACCACGGCGCCCTTCGAAAAGCACGGATTTGTTGACAAGAAGGGGGCCAAGAAGCGCACCGGTGAGATTGTTGAACGGTTCGATGTGAGGACGCCGAGCGTTGATGTCTCAGCAGCGGCCCTCTCTGGAGGGAATCAGCAGAAGCTGATCGTTGGCAAGGAGATGATGGCTGGCCCAAAGGTGTTGATCGCTTCGCATCCCACGAGAGGCATCGACGTGGGCGCCCAGGCCGCCATCTGGAAAGAATTGAGAGATGCACGCGCGGAAGGACTTGCCGTACTCCTGATCTCTGCTGACCTGGAGGAACTCATCGGACTCTCGGACACGCTGCTCGTGATGTTCGATGGAGCCATAGCGGCCGAATTGGATCCTGCGAATGTCACACCCAAGACGCTCGGGTCGCACATGACAGGCGTCGAAGTCGAGGAGGCATCATGAAGAAGATCGGTCTTGCACTTCTGGCACCAGTCGTTGCTCTGGTGTTCGCTATTGGTGTTGCTGCCCTCGCCCTTCTCGCTGTCGGGGTGAATCCCGGTGAGGCGTTCAAGCTCATGTGGGATTTTGGAACGACGACCACATCGATTGCATCGATCGTCAATAGGAGTATCCCGTTGTACATCTCGGCTGTTGCCGTGGCCATCGGTTTCCAGATGAAGATGTTCAATATCGGCGTCGAGGGGCAATACCTCGTCGCGGCGCTCTTTGCAGGATGGGTCGGTGGCAGTATCGCCGTGTGGGCTCCACTCCACATCCTTATCGTCATCATTGTTGCGGTGTTGGTTGGCGCACTCTGGGCAGGCATCGCTGGCGTACTCAAGGTCACAAGAGGTGTCAACGAGGTCGTGGCGACCATCATGTTGAACTTCATCGGCTTTTCCGTCGTTGGGTACTTCCTCGGGAACTTCTTCGCCGTGGACAGCGGTGCACTCAACCAGTCAACGCCTCTGCTGCCCGAGTCCGGGCAGATACCGGGGCTCAACTGGATCTTCACATCACTCGGCTTCACCGAGCCGAGAGGCACCGAACTTCAGGGCTTCCTGATCGTCGCGATCATCATCGGCATCGCGTACTACGTGCTTGTGTGGAAGACCCGATTCGGGTTCGACCTTCGGGCGTCGGGAGCAAACCCCGGAGCCGCGAAGATGTCGGGCGTCAACCCGAAGAAGATGATCCTGTACACGATGCTCCTATCCGGTGGCGTTGCAGGGATGGTTGGACTGTCGACCATGTTCGGCAAGCTCCATGCCTACACGCAGGACTTCCCCCGGGGCCTCGGTTTCGCCGGAATCGCGGTTGCGCTACTTGGACGAAACGGGGCCATTGGTATGGCACTCGGTGCCCTTCTGTTCGGCTTCATGGAGCGCTCCGCGCTGATCCTTGATCTCAACAACATTCCCAAAGAGGTCGTCCAGATCATCCAGGGTGTCGTTGTACTAGCGGTTGTCATTGCCTACGAGGTGGTTGACCGGTGGATCAAGGCCCGCGAACTCAAGGCCGCAAACGCGGCAACTCAGGCTTTCCGTTCCGATGGAGAGGAGGTGGCGGCATGACCACCGATACAAGAACACCTGCTACGGATACGAAAAGGAATCCGTTCAAGGACATGACGCCGGCCAGGAAATACACGCTGTTGCTTATTGCCGGTCTACTCGTTCTTTCGATCGTGCAGTTGGTTGAGGGAACGAACCAGTTGACGTCGCCCGGCACGTGGAGTGCCGCGCTTCGCCTGACCATACCGATCATGCTCGCCGCTCTCGGCGGTCTGTACTCGGAGCGTTCGGGTGTGGTCAACATCGGCCTCGAAGGCATGATGATCGCAGGCACCTGGTTCGGTGCATGGGCAGGCTGGCAGTACGGCCCCTGGTGGGGCGTTGCGCTAGGCGTTGCGGGCGGCGCGTTCTTCGGCCTTATTCATGCGGTCGCAACGGTCACGTTCGCTGTTGATCAGATCGTCTCTGGTGTCGCTATCAACATCCTCGCCGCGGGTTCCATGCGGTTCCTGTCGTCAGTGATCTACACGCCTGAGACGGGTGGCGGCGCAACCCAGAGTCCGCGGATTCAGGACTTCATTGGTACATTCGATGTTCCGTTGTTATCGGATTGGTTCAACTCGATCGCCGACAAGGGATGGTTCTTCATCTCCGATGGCGCAGGGATTCTCGCGGGCCTTACTACCGGTGTGTCGTGGCTTACGCTGCTCGCGCTCGCACTCGTTCCGGCGACCTCTTGGCTCTTGTGGAAGACAGCATGGGGTCTCCGACTGAGGTCGGCAGGCGAGAATCCCTGGGCCGCCGAATCGCTCGGTGTACCTGTGCTGGTCATGAAGTACTGGGGTGTCATGATCTCGGGTGGACTCGCTGGGATGGGCGGTGCATATCTGGTCGTGGTCCAAGCAGGCATCTACCGTGAAGGTATGACTGCAGGTCGAGGCTTCATCGGCCTCGGTGCCATGATCTTCGGGAACTACAACCCGTATGGTCTGCTTGTCGGCGCTGGGATCTTCGGATACTCAGACGCGCTGCGTCTCCGCCAGGACTCCGTCCACGGCATCTTGTTACTCCTCGCTATCGGTATCACTCTGCTGATGGTCGCATCGATCTTCCGCAAGAAGTACCAGGCGGCGGCGACCCAGGCGGTCTTCGCGTTCCTGTTCTTCCTCTGGTGGGGATTGACGGACACGGTTCCCGGTCAGATCGTGACAGCAACGCCGTACATCATCACGCTGCTGGTCCTGGCTCTGGCCACACAGCGCCTCCGCATGCCGGCGGCAGACGGGGTCCCATATCGCAAGGGCGA
>JAMBLL010000249.1 GCA_023336765.1 Actinomycetes bacterium
GAAGCCCCCTCTGTCCCTCGTTCCTCGGGACATCTCCCCCAGCAAGCTGAGGGAGAACGGCCGAGCCTGCGAGGTCGGAGGGGCTCCTGGCTGTGAACGGTGAACTGTCAACTATGAACTGTGAACTGCGCAACCCCTTACACTTCTCACCAATGGTTAACACCGTCACCATCGCACCTTCGATTCTTGCCGCTGACTTCGCCAGGCTTGGCGAAGCGGTCGAGCAGGTGGCCGGTGAGGTCAAGATGCTTCACGTGGATGTCATGGACGGCCATTTCGTGCCCAACATCTCCATAGGTCCGCCGGTCATTGCTTCCCTGAGGGCGGCGACCGATCTCTACCTGGACTGCCATCTGATGATCACCGATCCGCTCCGGTACCTCGGTGCCATGAAGGACAGCGGTGCGAACGGCGTGACGGCCCATATCGAGACGGTACCGAATCCGGTTCCTGTGATCGAGGAAGCGGCCGCTGTGGGACTTGATATCGCTCTTGCCGTGAACCCTGCAACACCGGTCGATACGATCATGCCCTACCTCGACCGGCTGTCGATGGTGCTCGTCATGAGTGTGCAACCCGGCTTTGGCGGCCAGTCGTTCATCGAGGACTCATTGCACAAGGTGGAAGTTGTCAGAGCAGCGATCGACGCACGGGGGCTCTCTACCGACGTCCAGATAGACGGCGGGATCGGAATGGACAACATCAACCGGGCCGTTGACGCAGGGGCCAACATCCTGGTGGCAGGCAGTTCTGTGTTCGGAACAGACGATCCAGCCGCAGCAGTACGTGATCTCAAGAGTCGTATTTCATAATACGCAATACGAAATACGACTTCCTCGGTATCCAGTCCTCGGTGTACGGTGTGCTGCCTCTCGATGCTATCTTCACGACACATACCTCTTTCAGGGCAGGGTGCGATTCCCGACCGGCGGTAAGAGTCCGCGAACTCCAAATGGGGCCGATCCGGTGGAACTCCGGAGCCGACGGTGACAGTCCGGATGGAAGAAAGGGGACGCTTCATGCGTCGGACTGTCGACAATCCACTCGACGGTGCCGCCGTGGATAGGCTGATGCGCCGTGCAGTGGAGGCAACCTCCGGCACATATCCGCATCCGAATCCACGGGTTGGTGCCGTTGTCATCTCGCCTGACGGCACCGTGCGCAACGTCGGTGCCCACGTCCGCCCTGGCACACCGCACGCTGAGCGTCTTGCCCTCGAAGGACTCGGGGATACCGCAGGTGACACGATGGTGGTCACGCTCGAACCCTGTAGCCACCACGGAAGAACTCCACCGTGTACGGATGCGATCATCGAAGCAGGGATCGTACGCGTGTTCATAGGAACCGTGGATCCTGATGACCGGGTCAGCGGAAGGGGAGTGGCCGCGTTGCGAGATGCCGGCATCGAGGTCGTCGAAACCGGCCTCTCCGCGATGATCGAGGGCAATGACCCCGGGTATTATCACCACCGGAGAACAGGCCGACCGCTCGTCACACTCAAGCTCGCGCTTACTCTTGATGGTCAGATCGCAGCACTCGACGGAACGTCGCAATGGATCACATCACCCGAAGCCCGCCGCGATGCCCACGAGCTCAGAGCCGCCCATGACGCGGTTCTCGTTGGCGCAGGCACTGTTCGCCAGGACGATCCTGAGCTGACCGTTCGTATCGACGGCTGGGACGGCCCTCAACCGGTTCCTGTCGTGTTCAAGGGGAACCGTCCGCTGCCCAAGGACGCAAAGCTATGGCAGCGTGACCCCATCGTCGTGGAGCCGACCAATAACGGCGCTGTTTCCATCAACGACTCACTCCGTGACCTCGCACGCGTGGGTATCACATCAGTTCTCGTTGAGGGGGGAGCACATGTCGCACGGTCCTTCATCAACGCAGATGCGGTCGATGAGATCGTTGTCTATATCGGTGCGAGACTCGCAGGAGGCACCGGATTATCTGCTCTCGCTGGCCCGTTCGCCACGATCGCGGACGCGCTTCCCCTCACTTTCACCGGAGTCGACCGAGTCGGCCCGGATCTCAAGATCAACGCAAGAATCGAAAGGAACACCTGATGTTCACTGGCATCGTCGCTGAACTGGGAACGGTCTCAGCCACCGAACCACTCGACGGAGGGATACGTCTCGTCATCGACGCTACAAGCACACTCGCGGGACTAGAAGTCGGCGACTCCGTGGCGGTCAACGGTGTGTGTCTGACCGTGGTGAACCACACAGGTACGAGTTTCACCGTCCAGGTTGTGGATGAATCCCTTGCACGCAGCGCCCTCGGATCCGTAGGCGTTGGATCACCTCTCAACCTCGAAAGACCGTTGGCAGCCGATGGTCGATTCGACGGTCACATCGTTCAGGGCCATGTGGATGGTGTTGGTGTGGTCGCATCGATCGACAGGGAAGGAGAGGCGTCCCGGGTGCGCATCACGATTCCCGCAGGCCTTGACCGGTACATCGTGGAGAAGGGTTCCATCACCGTGGACGGAACGAGTCTTACTGTGACCGCAGTGAGCGATCGCGGTGTCGACGAGCCGTGGTTCGAGATCGTGCTCATCCCACACACGCTCGATGTGACGGTCTTCGGCTCCATATCCAGGGGATCGAAGGTCAATCTCGAGGTCGATGTGATCGCAAAGTACGTCGAACGGATGTTGGGGACATAGCAGTGACACTCAACACGATCCGCGAGGCGGTGGATGCGCTCAAGGCTGGCGACTTCGTTCTCGTCGTCGACAACGAGAACCGTGAGAACGAGGGCGATCTGATCATCGCGGCAGAGGCTGCCACAGAAGCCAAGATCGCCTTCATGGTGAGACACACCTCGGGTTTGATCTGTCTGTCGACCACGGGCGAACGCCTCGATGAGCTCGATCTGCCTCTTATGGTGATCGACAACACCGAGGCCCACAAGACTGCATTCACCGTTTCGATCGACTACAAGATCGGCACGACAACCGGGATCTCTGCCGCAGATCGGGCGGCGACGATCCGCGCTGTGGCTGATCCCCGATCAGCATCATCGGATTTCTCGAGGCCAGGCCACGTTTTTCCACTGCGCTATCACGTGGGCGGCGTCCTCGAGCGCCAGGGTCATACCGAGGCGACCGTCGACCTCACACGACTTGCCGATATGTTTCCGGCTGGTGTGCTCTGTGAGATCGTCAACGACGATGGCACGATGCGAAAGGGTGAGGAACTCGAACGGTTCGCAAAAGAGCACGACCTTGTCATGATCTCCATCGACGACCTCGTGGCGTACCGGTGGAGGACCGAGGTCCTCGTCACCCGTGAAGCCACGGCAACACTCCCGACCAAGTTCGGAGATTTCGACCTCATCGGGTACAGGTCCCACACCGACCACAGCCCGCACATTGCTCTCACAATGGGGGATATCGCGGGGAAGGATGATGTCCTGACAAGGGTTCATTCCGTGTGTCTGACGGGTGACGTCTTCGGCTCGCTTCGCTGCGACTGCGGTGCCCAACTCGATGAGTCGATGCGCCTGATCGCGCAAGAGGGTGAGGGGTGCATCGTGTACAACGCCGCTCATGAAGGCCGCGGGATCGGGATACTCGCCAAGATCGCGGCCTATGACCTCCAGGAGCAAGGTCTCGACACCGTCGATGCGAACAGGCAGATAGGACATGCCGACGACGCACGCCACTACGGCGTCGATGCCCAGATCATCCACGATCTCGGGATACGTTCGGTGCGTTTGATGACGAACAATCCCGACAAGGTCGACCAACTCGAGAGGTATGGAGTCACCGTTATGGCGAGGGAACCCATCTGGGTGGGTGAAACGGCTGAGAATCGCTCGTACCTCGATACGAAGACCACCCGAATGGGTCACATCATCGAAGGAGATTCATATGCGGACCGATGACACAGCCACCGACGTTCTAAGTGCCGAGGGATTGCGAATCGGGGTCGTGACAGCCCTGTTCAATGGTTCTATCACAGAGGGGCTCAAAGAAGGCGCCCTTGAGTATCTCTCAGAGGCGCAAGCCGACGAGGTCTTCGTCGTCGATGCGCCAGGGGCTTTCGAACTGCCCCTCATCGCCGCAGCGCTAACCCGCGCCGGCGTAGATGCTGTTGTGTGTCTTGGAGCAGTGATAGAAGGGGACACCGATCATTATGCCCATGTCGCCCATAGGGCGTCAGAGGGCCTCATGCGAGTCCAGATCGACACGGGGATACCCATCGCCTTCGGTATTCTCACGGTTCGTGACCTCCAAGACGCCGAGATCCGCTCCGCTGCGGGCCCCGACAACAAGGGCCGAGAAGCGGCACACGCAGCAGTGATGACAGCCTTGACGCTCAAGGCGATTGGATAGGACAGGACGTAGATCGTAAATCGTAAATCGTAAATCGTAAATCGACCCGGAAGTCATCCCTCGTTCGAACCTGCGATACGGAGGACCAGGATCGTCTGGTTTCTGGCGATTTACGATCCTACGATTTACGATCTACGGACCGCAGGCAGCGCTACCCGTCCTCGTTCTCCATCCAGGTACCAAGTACCAAGTACCAAGTACTATCTTCCTCAATACAAGACGCAAGTGGAGGCCTGCTTCCCACCTGTTCACCGCTTGAGGTGCGACGGGTCCGATATCGACAGCGTATATGACGCTGTCTTTGTTCGTGTAGGCAACCTCCGCTGCTGGAAGACCACAGATCAGGAGGTACTCCCATCGCGGAGCCAAGGGTGAACGAACGAATCCGGGTGAAGAGAGTGCGCCTCATCGCGCCAGACGGTGGGCAGATCGGCGAGAAGGACATCGACGAGGCTCGATGGCTTGCGAACCAGTTGGGATTGGACCTTGTTGAGGTTGCTCCCGATGCCAGACCCCCCGTCGTACGCATGATGGACTACGGCAAGTACAAGTACGACCAGTCCGTCAAGGCCCGCGAAGCGAGGAAGAACCAAACCCGCACAGTCATCAAGGAAGTCCAGTTTCGACCGAAAATCGGTGCAGGTGACTTCGATGTCAAGAGGAAGAGGGTCATCAAGTTCCTCCGCCAGGGCGACAAGGTCAAGTGCACCATGAGATTCCGCGGCCGCGAAGTTGCGCACCCTGAACTCGGACGAGAGATCCTCCAAAGGCTCCACGACGATGTTGAGGAGTATGCCGAGGTCGAAACGATGCCCCGCCTCGAAGGGCGGAACATGACGATGGTCCTGGCACCATCGAGAGACATGCCAAGAGAGATCGAAACTGAATCAGACGACGAGTAGCTCAACGCTCGGTCTGTGTGACAGGAGAACAACATGCCGAAGATGAAGACGAAGAAGGCCGCCGCCAAGCGTTTCAAACGCACTGGCACTGGCAAGATCAAGCACCGCAAGGCTTGGCATGGCCACAACAGGAACAAGAAGTCCTCGGCGCGGTGGCGCCGTGCACAAGGGACGTCAACTCTCAGCGGTAAGAACGCCAAGAACGTCGACCGCCTGCTCAACAAATAGGAGACCCTCATGGCTCGCGTGAAACGGTCCGTGCACGCACGGAAGAAGCACAGAAAAGTAATGAAACAGGCCTCCGGCTACGTCGGGGCCAAGAGTCGTCGCTACCGCGCAGCTCACGAACAGGTGATGCATGCAGGACAGGACTCGTACGACCATCGTCGCGCCCGCAAGGGCCAGTTCCGGCGCCTGTGGATCCAGCGGATCAACGCTGCAGCGCGTCTCAATGGAACTACCTATTCGAGGTTCATGTCTGGTCTCAAGACAGCAGACATCGAGGTGGACCGCAAGATGCTCGCTGAGATGGCGGTCAACGACCCGGATGCGTTCAAGGCACTCGTAGAAGTCGCCACCAACGCCACCACCAACGCCTGACCCCTTGGGCTTTGGCGTCCGAATCCGCAATATGTTGCGGATTTGGACGCCAAAACCCTGATGCGTATGTCTGAAGTTGTGACTTCGAGGGGGAACGGGCGGGTTCGTGGTGTGCGCGAGTTGCGTCAGCGAAAGGCCAGGCGTGTAAGGCGCGAAACGATTATCGAGGGCCCGACCGTTTTCGGTGAGTTCCTCGACGCTGGTATCGCACCTTCGGTGACGCTGTGCACACCCGACGATGACCTCACCATGGAGCGCTGTGCAACCATCGGTGTCGAACCTGTCCTCGTGACCCAGGACGTGCTCGCTTCCGCATCTGATACGAGATCTCCACGGAGCCCCGTGGCTGTAATCCCACTCGCGATGCCGGCAGATCTCCGGCCGCACAACACCCTTGTCCTGATCGACATCCAGGACCCGGGAAACGTTGGAACGATGATTCGATCTGCAGCAGCCCTCGGCTGGGACGTGGCGGTGAGCGGTGCAACAGCGGAGATCTGGGCTCCCAAGACGATCCGCTCGAGCGCAGGCACACATGTCCACACACGCCTGGTCCACCTCACGCATCCCGTGGAACAAGCACGGTCGGTTGGGCTGACCACTGTGGCAACCGTTGTGACGGGCGCGGAACTCCCTGGCAAGCTGATGGGTCCTATTGCTCTGCTGATCGGCTCTGAAGCCCACGGACTGCCCACAGACATCGTTGAACAGTCCGATGTCCCGGTCACGCTCCCGATGCCCGGTGGCACCGAGTCCCTCAATGCAGCAGTCGCCGCCTCGATCTTGATGTACACGATGACCGACCTTGACGGATCGTAGCTCTGTGATACGATGCCACCCATGAGACACGTGCGTTGGGACGACGGATCGTTTACGGGCTGACCAGCCCGAGTTCACCGCGCACTTGACAAGCACCCACCGAACCCGGAGCCGTATCCGGGTTCTTGTGCATCCTGGGTCGGTTCCCGAGAGGAACCGATGACATGTCGGCCATCACTAATCTTGCTGACCCAATGGATTCACTACAGCAACTCGTCATAGACGCAACCACCGAGATCGGCGATGCAATTTCGATCGACCAACTCGACGCCATCGACACCACGCTCATGGGGCGTGGATCGTCCATATCCGAGGCGAGGAGGGGGCTCGGAGCCATCAAGGACCCGGACGAACGTCGCGACACCGGCCGTGCGATCAACGACGTTGCGAACCAGATCAAGGACCTCGTGACAGCCAAACGCTCGACTCTGGTAGCCACTGAAGAAGCAGCGGCGCTCGCCGCCGACAGGGTGGATGTCACCCTGCCCGGAAGGATCCCGCCCAGAGGGACACACCACCTCATCACCCAGACGATCGACGAGATAGTGGATATATTCGTTGGACTCGGATACACGATGGCACGCGGACCAGAAGCTGAGACCGAGTTCTACAACTTCACTGCAATGAACATCCCAGAGACACACCCCTCTCGCCATGAGAGCGACACGCTCTACCTCGACTACGGAGAGAAAGATGGCGGTGTGCTCCTGCGCACGCACACATCACCGATGCAGGCACGTTATATGGAGCAGCACGACCCCCCGGTCTACGTCGTGGTCCCGGGAAAGGTGTTTCGCTCCGATGCGGTCGATTCGACACATTCGCCAGTATTCCACCAGATCGAGGGGCTAGCTGTCGACCACAACATCACCTTTGCCGACCTCAAGGGAACCCTCGCGACCTTCGCAAGGGAGTTCCTCGGCAAGGACACGAAGGTCAAGTTCATCCCGCATTACTTCCCGTTCACCGAACCGTCCGCCGAGATGCATGCCTACTCCAATGGCAGGTGGATCGAATTGCTCGGCTGTGGGATGGTGAATCCGGCAGTGTTCGAACATGTCGGCTATGACCCCTCCGCTGTGACGGGGTTCGCGTTCGGCATGGGTCCTGAACGGCTCGCGATCATCCGTCACGGGATCACGGATATACACGGCAACAACGACCTGCGGCCACTCCTCGATCCCGACCAGCGCATCTTGAGGCAGTACGTATGAAACTCACACTTTCATGGCTCGAAGACTTCATCGACCTGCCAACAACCGATCCTCACGAGCTCGTCGAAGCGTTCGAGAGCCTCGGTCATGAGATCGAGGATTGGCACGTGATCGAACCGACCTTCACGGGTGTCGTCATCGGAGAGGTCCTCGAGGTCTCGACCCATCCGAATGCGGATAAGGTCAGGCTGACCAAGGTCGATGTCGGGGACGAGATCCTCGACATCATCTGTGGTGCATGGAACTTCGAGGCTGGGGCCATCGTCCCCGTGGCTGTTCCGGGGGCCGTCCTGGGTGGGGACTTCACGATCACCCGCAGGGACATCCGGGGTATCACATCCAACGGCATGATCTGTTCCGAGACAGAACTCGACATGGGTGACGAATCCGACGGCATCATGGTTCTCAACTCCGACTACCCCTCTGCAGGCGCCAGCATCGGCGAACCGTTCGCTCCATTCATCGGATTCCCGGATGTCTATTTCGACATCGGAGTGACCCCGAATCGTCCGGACTGTCTCTCGGTGTATGGTCTCGCGAGGGATCTCGCCGCATTGTACGAGATACCGCTGCGAGCACCTGATATCTCCGTTGCAACAGCGGGTGACCCGACAACGATCGACGTGTCCATCGACGACGCCACCGCGTGCCCGCGGTTCTGCGGTCGGCAGGTGAGGGGTATCACGGTGGGCCCATCGCCACACTGGATTCGACGACGTCTCGAATTCGCTGGCGTCCGTCCGATATCGAACGTGGTCGACGCCTCGAACTACGCGATGGTCGAGTTCGGTTACCCGACTCACGCATTTGATGTGGACAGACTCGGAGACACGATTGTGGTGCGGATGGCCCATGAGGGTGAAACGATCATCACGCTCGACGATCAGGAGCGTGTACTCACGTCCGACGACATCGTCGTGACCAACGGGACCCTACCCGTTGCGATCGGTGGCGTGATGGGTGGTGCCGCGACCGAGGTTCACGAGGGAACGACCGATGTATTCATCGAGGCCGCTTACTGGAATCCCCCGAACATTCTGTTGACATCGAAGCGTCTCGGTCTGCGATCAGAGGCCTCTGCCCGGTTCGAGAGGGGAGCGGACCCCTCCTTCTGCCCGAGTGGCGCCGACAGGGTCGCTCAACTCCTGACCCAGTTCGCCGGGGGCACACCTGCGCCAGCACCCGTTGATGTGAATCCAGGTGACATCACACCGTGGACCATCGAATACCCGCTGTCGGAGACGGCCCGAACGCTCGGCATCGAATTGTCTTCAGGGGAGACAACCTCACTGCTCACGCGACTGACCTTTGGCGTGCACGGGGTCGATCCGTTGACTGTCACGGTCCCGACACGAAGGCCAGATGTCCGCGTACCTGTCGACCTCGTTGAGGAGATCGCACGTGTCCACGGTTTCGCAGAAATCCCCGACACCGTGCCATCAGGTCCAGGTGAAGGCCTTCCGTTGGCAGAACGCAAGCTTCGGACCCTGCGCGAGATCATGGTCGGCTCAGGCATGTACGAGATCTTGACATTCTCGTTCATCGGTCCACAGGACCTTGAGCACCTGCACCCAGAGGACCCAGACGCGGCGGCTCGAGCGATCGCGGTTGTGAACCCGCTCAACGAGACCGAAGGTGTCATGCGAACATCGTTGATCCCGGGCTTGTTGAAGGCAGCTTCCACGAACATCAGCCGCAGATTGCCATCTGTCGCCCTCTTCGAGATCGGGAAGGTATTCCTGCCAGGCGGCGAGGAAATCCCTGACCAGCCAGACAGGCTGGGATTCGTCCTTGCGGGACGCCCTGACGCCCAATGGCATACGGACGCTCGAGAGTACGACGTCTACGACGGAAAAGGCATCGTCGAACTCCTCGGGTCCAACATGAGCCTTCCCGAGATGACTGTCGTGCAGACCCAACGGCCACCGTTCCATCCAGGTCGATGCGCCGATGTCATGGCCCAAGGCACTCGCATTGGGACGGTGGGGGAGATCACCCCATCGATCGCTGAGTCCTTCGGGTTGAGCGGGCGGGTCGTGGTCGGCGAAATCGACGTTTCGGAACTCCTCGCGAATCGCGGGTCATGGCAGTACGAGATACCGAGCAGTTTCCCACCCGTTGTGTTCGACATGGCGTTTGCGACGCCCGACACGGTGCCCGGGGCAGATGTACTCGTGGCAGCCAATGCTGGGGCAGGTGACCTGCTCGAGCACAGCCAACTCTTCGATGTGTTCTCGGGGGAGTCGGTGGGCGAGGGCCTCGTGTCCTACGCCATCAACTTCAGGTTGCGAGCCCCGGATCGGACTCTCACTGACGATGAGGTTGGGCCCGTGCGCAAAGCCATTGCAGAGGCAGTAGCCGAGTCGACCGGCGCCACACTGCGAGGAGAGCTCTGAACGCTGCCAGCATGGCTGCCGCCGTTCGAGGCCAATCACTCGATGTCGCTCCCAGACTCCTTGGCGCTCGCGTCACCACGAACGTGGACGGCAACCGTGTGGAGATCGTCGTCAACGAGGTCGAGGCGTACTGTGGCGGGGCGGATCCGGCGAGCCACGCCTACAGGGGTAAGACCGCTCGCAATGCGCCCATGTTCGGACCACCCGGAACGATCTACGTCTATCGGTCCTACGGTATCCACTGGTGCGTCAACATCGTGACAGGTGAGATAGGTAAACCCCAGGCCGTCCTGATCCGTGGCGGACATGTGGTGGGCGGCATCGACACTGTCGTGAAGCGCCGTGGCCGCTCCGACCATCTCGCTGATGGTCCAGGCAAGTTCGCTCAGGCCCTTGCGATCGATGGAACCGCTAGCGGAACAATGCTCGGCCGCGACGGCATCGCCCTCACCGTCGATACCAAGAATCCGCCCGCCTATGTGACAACACCGAGAATCGGGATCTCCCGGGCCACCGATCGGCCATGGAGATTCGTGTCAACGGCCACATAGGCGACGAGACATACGGGGACCCGTGTACCCTGCTGCCAGCATGCCGACACCCTCTCAACAGTTCGAGTACATCACCAGAACCGTCGACGCTGCGCTCCCTGAAGGTGCCCTTCTCGCCCAACTTGAGCGTGGAGTACCGCTGAGAGTGAAGCTGGGCGTCGATCCAACAGCCCCCGACGTAACTCTCGGATGGGCAGTCGTGTTCGACCTCCTCCGGCGATTCCAGGAGATGGGCCACACGGCCGTGCTGATCATCGGCGACTTCACGGCACAGGTCGGAGACCCAACGGACAAATCCGCAACAAGGCGGCGCCAGTCCTCCGAAGAAGTCGACGAATACATCAAGACACTGCTTCCAACAGTGAAGTCCCTGCTCCTCTCCGACCGGCTCGAGATCCGCCGAAATTCGGAATGGCTAGGCGCAATGGACATGGCCGACGTTCTCGAGATGACGGCACAGGTGACCGTATCCCGCCTGATGGACCGCGAGGACTTCGCAAAGAGATGGAGGGAGAACGAACCGATTTCCCTCATCGAGTTCATGTACCCGCTGTTGCAGGGAACCGATTCCGTCGCGATC
>JAMBLL010000250.1 GCA_023336765.1 Actinomycetes bacterium
CTGATGGCTGATGGCTGATGGCTGATGGCTGATGGCTGATGGCTGATGGCTGATGGCTGATGGCTGATGGCTGATGGCTGATTCCGCTGTACGCTGATTGCATGCAACGGCGAATCTTCGGTATCGAGAACGAGTACGGGGTCACCTGTGTCCTTCGAGGCCAGCGAAGGCTCTCTCCCGACGAGGTTGCGCGGTATCTCTTTCGCAGGGTCGTGAGTTGGGGGCGGTCGTCGAACGTCTTCCTCGAGAACGGCTCAAGGCTCTATCTCGATGTTGGATCTCATCCCGAGTATGCAACGCCCGAATGTGACAGCCTGTATGACGTTGTGACCCACGACAGGGCAGGCGAGCGGATACTCGAGGGCCTCGTGGAGTCTGCTCAACAGCGCCTCACCGAGGAGGGGATTCGTGGCGACATCTACCTGTACCGCAACAACACGGATTCAGCAGGGAACTCCTATGGGTGCCACGAGAACTACCTCATACAGCGCCAGGCAGATTTTCAACGAACCATCGACACACTGATTCCGTTCTTCGTAACCCGTCAGATCTGGGCTGGTGCCGGCAAGCTCCTGCAAACTGCCCGCGGTACCGTGTACACCCTTGCACAACGTGCTGAACATATCTGGGAGGGGAGTTCCTCTGCCACGACACGGTCGCGACCGATCATCAACACGAGAGACGAGCCCCACTCCGATGCCGAGCTGTACCGGAGGCTCCACGTCATTGCGGGAGACTCCAACATGTCGGAGTATGTCACGTACACGAAAATCGGTTCGACGCTTGCAATTCTCGAGATGCTCGAGGCGAACGTCATCTTCCGGGACCTCACGTTGGAAAACCCGATACGAGCGATACGGGACATCAGCCAGGACATGACGTGCCGGCGCAAGGTCAGGCTCGTCAACGGGCGGGAGCTCTCCGCTCTCGATATCCAATGGGAGTATCTCGAACGGGTGATGCGTTACGCCCGCACGTCCGGCGTTTCGCCCGAAGTTGAACGTGCCATTGCGATGTGGGAGCATCTGCTCACGGGCCTCGAGAAGGACCCGATGACTCTCCACCGCGAAGTGGATTGGGTGGCGAAATACCGTCTACTCGATCGGTACCGCGCTCGTCACGACCTCGCCATGTCCTCGGCGAAACTAGCCCTCATCGATCTCAACTATCACGATGTCAACTCGCAACGCGGTCTCTACTACAAACTCGTGGAGGCCGGACTCATGGATCGGATCGTCACAGATGCCGACGTCGAACGGGCGATGACCGAGCCACCCGCCACGACACGTGCGAGGCTACGTGGAGAGTTCATCAAGGCGGCCAAGGCTGCGAACCGGGACTTCACTGTGGATTGGGTTCACCTCAAACTGAATGACCAGGTACAGCGCACCGTGCTGTGCAAGGACCCGTTCAAGGCATACGACGATCGCGTGGAGCGCTTGATCGAAACACTATGAGGGTACTTCCACAGCATCGTTGCAACCGATACTCTTGGTGATGTGCAAAACGTCATAGAGAGGATCCTCAACCTGCTCGCATTCCTCCTCACCGTGGGCAGACCCGTCACAGCCGATGAGATCCGCAACACGGTGCAGGGCTACGATCAGTCCACGGACGCAGCATTCCGACGTACATTCGAACGCGACAAGGACCTGCTGCGATCTCTCGGCGTTCCCCTCGAGTTGCATCACACGGATATCTGGGAGGTCGAACTCGGATATGTGGTGCCAACCGAGCGTTACGCCATTGACGATCCGGGACTGACAGACGAGGAACGATCAGCATTGCTTGTCGCGGCACAGGCCGTGCGTTTCGGTGGCCAAGCAACCGAACTCGGCGCGATCTTCAAGCTTGGTGGTGCGGCACCACCAACACATACCGGAACGGTCTATGCCGACCTTGGGCACGACCTCGACGTTCTCGGCTCCCTGTATGGGGCGGTGACAGACCGCAGCGTGGTCTCGTTCGTGTACAAAGGCACAGATCGCAATGTCCACCCCTATGGGCTCATCCATAGGCGGGGCCACTGGTACCTCGCCGCTCCCGAGATCGCCGCTCCCCAACCTGTGAAGGCGTTCAGAGTGGATCGTATGTCGAACATGGCGGTCACAGAGGAGGGGGCCATGTTCGAACGGCCACCATCCTTTGACTCGTCGAAATCGATCTCGACGGATGCTCCCGACTCCGGTGAGCGCAGTGTCGCTCGGGTTCGGTTCGATCCAGACGTCGCTCAGGTTGCATTGGCACAGATACCCGATGCACGACGTGTAAGCCAAGACGCTGCTGGTGTACTGATCGAGGTACCGATGACCACGGACCGCGCCTTGATCGGATGGGTGCTCAGCTTCGACGACAAGGCCGTCATCGAGGAACCTGAGCGAGCGCGCGAGGCGTTCACCATCTTTGTACGGGGTGGCCATGGCCTCTAATCGAACTGCGAAACGGCTCACCAGGATCCTCGCAGTACTCCCTTGGATCATCGAACACGAGGGGGCATCGACTCACGACGTCGTCGAGCGTTTCGGATACGCGAACACGGCAGAATTGATCAAGGATCTCCATCTCGTATTCATGACAGGCCTGCCGGGATACGGGCCAGGCGATCTCATCGATGTGGAGTTCTTCGAAGATGAGGTCTTCGTCGATGCCGCTGACTATTTCTCACGACCACTCAGGCTCACCCCTCCCGAGGCCCTCGGCCTTCTCGCTGCCGGCCTCACCATTGTTGAGTCCGACCAGGCACCAGAGGCCCTACGCAGCGCAGTCGACAAACTGATCGCCGTGATCGCCCCCGATAACGGAGACGCCGTGACCGTTGATGTGCCCACACCTCCACACGTGGGCCTGTTGCGCGAAGCGATCGAGGAGAGGTCACCCGTGCTCATCAACTACGTCGGCCTCGCATCGAACGAGCGAAGCGAACGAGTTGTTGAAGGACACAGTGTGTTCTTCAATCTCGGGAACTGGTATCTCTCGGGGTTCTGTCGGGAGGCTGATGCCGACCGGGTTTTCCGGGTGGACCGGATCGAAGCGATCGAGATCGTCGATGGAACGTATGAGATGGATGAATCCGACAAACAGGCGATGATCCAGTATCAGCCGACCGAATCGGATGTGCGGGTGTCGTTCACGCTCGAGCCACAGTCGGCCTGGGTGGCTGAGTACTACCCGGTCGACGTCAACGAACTCGACGATGGAGCGCTGCGGGTCACGATGAGCGTATCCGACGCACTCGTGGCCGCACGGTTGTTACTCCAACTCGGTGATCAGGCCAGCGATGTCGATGGCACCGAAGTGGAACGCACCCTCAAGTCACTGCGAACTCGGATACTCGCAAGGTA
>JAMBLL010000251.1 GCA_023336765.1 Actinomycetes bacterium
GTGAGTCCCGGTACTGCTGCCTCGACCTTCGGGAAAGATTCACTGGCTGATGCAATGATCGCGTCCACCTCATCATCGGTGCGGCGCGGGTCGTGACTTGTGAGGATGAGTCTGTCTGCACCAACATCGGAAGCGAACTGCACAGCATCATCCCATGTCGAGTGACCCCATCCGAGGTGCGATGCCATCTCGCTCGGTAGATACTGAGCATCGTAGATGACACAATCGACCCCATCGACAGCGGCGAGAATCCGCGGGGTCGATTCGGAACTGGTTTCGTGATCTGTGATAACCGCCACACTGGACGTCGGGCCATCGATCCGATACCCGACCGCACCCTGAGGGTGGTTGATGCCGAATGCGGTGAGTGTCAGAGCACCGATCGAGACAGGCTCCGAGACACCCTTGAAGGCGATATTGCTCTGCCCTGCCATCGACACGGGGAACCATGGCGGGCTGATCGCCCGCGTCAGCATGTCGTGGGGGGAACCTTCACCGTAGATGTCAACGGTGCAGTTACCGTCCCACATCTCGCCGAGCATCGAGAGTCCCTGGATGTGGTCCCAGTGATAATGCGTCAGGAACACCGCCACCTCCGTCTTGAGAACCAGGCCGAAATCGCGGTAGGCGATAAGCGCAGTACCCGCATCGAGGAAAGCGAATGCCTCACCATCGACGGACAACGCCATACTTGTTGTGTTCCCCCCGTATCGCCAGAAGCCCGGTCCCGAGACAGGGATCGACCCTCTCGCTCCGAGGATGGTCAGCGTAGGGGTAGCTTCGTTGGGTGAGGTCATCGGGGGTAACGCTAGCGAACTCGTGCGGACCAATGGGGAAAACCTCTAGTCTGGCATCCTGAACCGCTTCTCGATGGAGGGAAAATGGGTAAGCCGGTACTTCTGGCTGTAGATGATGAACCGTTGGTGCTCGCAGCCGTACAGCGGGATCTGAGGGCAGAATATGGCGGCCGGTACCAGGTGGTTGCCTCGACTTCGGGTGCTGATGCCCTTGCCTCGGTGCACGAGCTCAAATCCAGAGGCAGCGATATCGCAGCGTTCATCGCCGATCAGCGCATGCCAAAGATGTCAGGTACCGAGTTCCTTGCTGCCGCGTTGGAGGTCTACCCGGATGCCAAACGAATCCTGCTCACAGCATACGCAGATACCAACGCAGCGATCGAAGCGATCAATCAGGTCGGACTCGACCATTACCTCCTCAAGCCGTGGGATCCACCGACTGAGAAGCTCTACCCAGTACTCGATGACGTACTCGAGGATTGGCAAGCGAACAGGACCTTGCCGTTCGACGGCGTGCGAGTCCTGGGAACGACATGGTCTCCGCGAACATTCGAGGTCAAGACGTTCCTCGCCCGTAACGAGGTTCCCTACCGATTCGAGGACATCGAACGTGACCGGGACGCCGCCTCGATCGTCACGGAGACCGGTTCAACCGACCTCCCCATCGTTCTGCTCACCGACGGTACGACGCTCATTGCGCCCGGTCGCCAGGTTCTTGCCGAGGCTGTCGGCTTCCACACGGCCGCAACCGCTCCGTTCTACGATCTGATCATTGTTGGCGGTGGGCCAGCTGGACTCGCCGGAGCCGTGTACGGTGCATCGGAGGGACTGACCACCGTAATGATCGAGCGCGAAGCCCCAGGTGGCCAGGCAGGTACGAGCTCTCGCATCGAGAACTATCTGGGGTTCCCGAAAGGTATCAGCGGGGCAGACCTCGCCCGTCGCGCCATCGCTCAAGCAACCCGCCTCGGCGCTGAACTGATCACCCCGGCCGAAGTCGACTCTGTGCGGGTTGAGGGCCACGTGAAGATCGTCACGCTGGTTGATGGAACCGAAATGCGGTCGCTTGCACTCCTCATCACCAGCGGTATGACGGTGAGGCGTCTCGGTGTGCCCGGATATGAACGCTTCGAGGGTGCCGGGGTGTATTACGGTGCCGCAGCTACCGAAGCAGCAACGTTCACGGACAAGCCGGTGTATGTGATCGGCGGGGCGAACTCCGCTGGCCAGGCGGCGGTCATGTTCTCGAAGACCTCGAGCATGGTCACGATGGTCGTACGGTCACAGTCTCTCGGAGAGAAGATGTCGGCATACCTCGTCGATCAGATCGGAGGGATCGACAATATCGAAGTGCTCACGGGCACTGAAGTCGTCAGCGTCGAGGGAGAGGGAATGGTTTCATCGATCGTTCTCAAGGATCGCGACTCGGGTGATGTGGAGGAACGGGAGGCGAACGCGTTGTTCATCTTCGTTGGTGCGATCCCCCACTCCAGCTTCCTGACCGACACCGTTGCCATGAACAATCACGGGTTCATCTACACAGGCGGAGATGTGAAAGCGCTCACCGATGTGTGGCCGCTCGAGCGTGATCCATACCCGCTCGAGACTTCGGTGCCAGGCATCTTCGCTGCAGGAGACGTCCGGCAAGGGGCCGTGCGGAGAGTGGCTTCCGCTGTGGGAGAAGGGTCAGTATCGGTGTCCATGGTCCACAGATATCTGGACACCGTGTGACCGAGTTCGATCTGGCATCGGTCGACCTGTTCGCAAACCTCGGCGCGGA
Source organism: Actinomycetes bacterium (assembly GCA_023336765.1). Classification (GTDB taxonomy): domain Bacteria; phylum Actinomycetota; class Acidimicrobiia; order Spongiisociales; family UBA5794; genus JAMBLL01. The sequence goes on from JAMBLL010000251.1 coordinate 2,578, forward strand.
CGATCTCGCCGAACTCGAAGGCTCGCTGTCGTACCACAACACCCCCGCGGGCGAGAACCTGTTCTGTGAAGGGGACGAAGGCGATAGCGCCTACGTCATCACCACGGGGGAGATCGAGGTTCTCAAGGAATCCGCTGGAAGGGAGGTACGACTGGCGGTCCTGGGACCGGGCACGCTCATCGGTGAGATGGCGCTTCTGGCCAGCGCTCCCCGGAACGCGACCTGTCGCGCACTCACAGATGCGACACTTGTGTCGATACCTCGAGACACCTTCGACGGTCTTCTCACAGCAAGCCCGACAGCGATGCGAGCGATATTCGATCGTTTCATCACGAGAGGTAGGGAGCAGGAGTCACGCCTACGCCAGGCAGAACGCATGGCACAACTCGGCGTGCTCACTGCGGGCCTTGCCCATGAGATGAACAACCCGGCCGCAGCCATTGTCCGTGGGTCTGCACAGTTGAGCGAGCGTGTTGCTGCCTACGGTGCACTCATGCAGTCGATCCCGATTGATGCGGTCCTGCCCGAGCCATCGGCCGGTGGAGGGATCATGTCAAGCCTTGAGACCGCAGACGCCGAGTACGAACTCGAGACAGCCATGGACTCCGCAGGTATCCAAGACGCGTGGCAACTAGCCCCGGCTCTCGTTGCTGCAGGATTCACTGTCGGCGATCTTCTTAATAGCGGAGAAACTGCGACCCAGGACTTCGTCCGAGCGATCGCCAACAAGGCCGAGGTGGAGACGCTTCTCAGGGAGATCAGCGAGGGCGCACATCGACTTGCGGAACTGGTCGGTGCTCTGAAGTCCTACTCCTTCCTCGATCAGGCTCCCATTCAGGACGTGGATGTCACGAAAGGCATCGAAGATACGCTTCTCATCCTCAAGAGCAAGACCAGCGGTATCGATATCGATCGCCGATATGAGCCCGGATTGCCCCGCATCAC